>NZ_JBFUCJ010000064.1:0-39605 GCF_056405295.1 Variovorax sp. P1_H2
CCCGCCGCAGTTGTCATTGACGGACAAAAATAGACGCTGCCATCGTTGATTTCGAGAGCGAGCGCATGCTGGTGGACGAGAGCGGCGAAGCCAAGGAATGCAGCGGTCAAGAGCCTTCTTGGGCCGGCGGAATGATGGCGAGAAGAATTCATGGCTTGTTCCTTCCTGTGGGTTGGTTTGATCATCGATGAAGCTGGCCGAAGTTACTGCGCCATCGTTCGCCGATCGTTCGCAAGCTGACGCTACCCCGATGGGAGCGAGATGACTGGCAAGAACCTGAATCGGCCTGCACGGCCCGCCAATCACGGTCTCCAGATCGGCTTGCTGGGCAGCTTGGCGTGCAACTTCGGCGGACGTCCCGTGGCGGGCATCTCTTACGACAAATTGCGTGCGCTACTCGCTTCTCCGTAAGCACGCGGCGAACACATCTTGACGAGGGCCGCGCATGCGGCAGCCTGCGTGAGCAAGTTGTCAGCTGTGCTGCCAGCGATGCGGAAGCAGTTCGTCGATGCGGCTGCCCGAGAGCTGAAATCGCTCTTCAACCTTTAGCAGCTCGAGTGGTCTCACTGAATGAACTCCTGCGACGCATGCGCCGATGCGAGGGTCCTTGGATAGTTCGGCTTTCCCCGTGCATTCGATGAATTGTGTGCCATGGACGAAAGTCGACTTCTGCCTGTAGCCGGTCGGCGCCGTTCTGCGGCTCTCCAATGGCTGGCCGTCACGCTACACCTGCCTGGAAACGACTTCGACGACATCGCCGTTCGTTGGCGTCCATCCCCATCCAGTAGCTGTTCCATCGGCCTTCGACTCTTTCGATGGCCATGATTCGGCCGAAAACATTGAATATGTACTTCGTCATCTCGACTCCCGGCCAACTGTAGCCCGAGCGGGCGGCGCCTCACAGGTCGCCGCGGCAACGCAGGGTGTTCGCGAACTGCGGGGGCCTGGCGAGGTCCGCAGCTGGCCCGACAGCAGCCGGTCGGGGAAATGCCTGGCACCGACGCGTTCAGCTCACCTCGCGCGCCAGCTTCGCGCGCCTCTCGACTTCCTTCGCGCTCGGCTCGGCCTGCGCAAGCGATCCGAGCGGGACGTCGCCGGCCGGCACGTAGGTGCTCATCACGACACCGGTGGCCGAGGCTTGCGAAGCGACGAGCCGCAGCGCGCCGGGCTTCGCGCCGGCTTCGAACAGCCGCTTGCCGCGCCCGAGCACGACGGGGAAGGTCCACACGTTGTACTCGTCGATCAGCGATGCGGCCTGCAGCGTCTGGATCAGGTTGCCGCTGCCGATGATCTGCAGGTCGTGTCCCGCCTCTGACTTGAGCGCCGCGACCGCCGCGATGACGTTTCCGTGCAGGAGCGTCGAGTGGTTCCAATGCAGTTTCTTCAGCGTGCGCGAGGCCACGTGCTTCTTGGCCGCGTTGAGCGTCTGCGCGATCGGGTTGTCGGCCGGCTGATACGGCCAGTACGCCTCGAAGATCTCGTAGGTCCTGCGGCCGAGCACCAGCTCGCGGTCCTTGCCGTCGAAGCCGTTCATGGAGCGGCCCATGGCCTCGTCCCAGTGGTTGAACGTCCAGCCGCCGAAGGCGAAACCGCCGCCAGGATCTTCCTCGGGGCCGCCCGGCGCCTGCATGACGCCGTCGAGTGAGACGAAGGTGGATGCGATGAGCTTTCTCATGGAGCGACTCCGAGGGTTGGGAGCTTGGGCATGGACGATGGCTGTGCCATCTCCACGACGAGCGAGGTCCACTGGTGCGACAGCGGCCCGGCTCAAGAATGCCACATGCCTGCCGTTCAGGCCCCCGGAACGTCGAACGGACCACGGATACAGGCCTGGATACCGGCACCGCCCAGGCTCACAATAGCCTCCGACCCCAGGGTTTTCCCCAGCGTCACATACCAGCGTCCACATAGGCGCTATGGTGCCGGCCGTATGCATCCGGCGTCGCCAGGGACTAACTTCCAGTTGGCCCGTTTTTTGATCGTCAGCAGCGCAGCCCCACGAGAAACCAGCATGACCCCGAGCACCCAACCGATCCGTTTCTTCCATCGCGGCCGCATCGTCGATGTCAGCGGCGTCCACCCGACCCGCTCGGTGCTCGACTGGCTGCGCGAGGATGCCCGCTGCACCGGCACCAAAGAGGGCTGCAACGAGGGCGATTGCGGTGCATGCACCGTGGTGATCGGCGAGCTGGCCGAGCCGGGCGAGCAGGGCGCGGTCGGCGGCCTGCGCCTCGCGACGGTCAATGCCTGCATCCAGTTCCTGCCGACGCTGCACGGCAAGGCCCTGTTCACGGTCGAGGACCTGAAGGCGCAGTGCGGCCACGGACACGACGCCACCCGTCACGAGAAGCATTCGGTCCAGCGCCTGCATCCGGTGCAGCAGGCGATGGTCGACTGCCATGGCTCGCAGTGCGGCTTCTGCACCCCCGGCTTCGTGATGTCGCTGTGGGCGACCTACGAGCACCACCAGGAAGGCGGCACCCAGCCGACCCGCCAGCAGTTGGCCGACGAGCTGTCGGGCAACCTCTGCCGCTGCACCGGCTACCGGCCGATCCTCGACGCCGGCCAGCGCATGTTCGACCTGCCCGGCGTGCGGCTCGACACCGCCCCCGTGGTGGCGGCGCTCGCCAGCCTGAAGCACGACAACACCTTCGACTACGCCGCCCCCCTGGGCCAGCGCATCGACCACTTCCACGCGCCGACCACGCTGGCCGAGCTCGCCGCGCTGCGCGAGGCCAAGCCGGCCGCCCAGCTGCTCGCCGGCTCGACCGACGTCGGCCTGTGGGTCAACAAGCAGTTCCGCGACCTCGGCGACATCATCTCGGT
Source organism: Variovorax sp. P1_H2 (assembly GCF_056405295.1). NCBI lineage: Bacteria > Pseudomonadati > Pseudomonadota > Betaproteobacteria > Burkholderiales > Comamonadaceae > Variovorax > Variovorax sp. P1_H2. Next base: position 2,827 of record NZ_JBFUCJ010000064.1, read on the forward strand.
CGGCGACGTCGCCGAGATGAAGGTGGTCGAGGAGCGCGGCAGCGGCACGACGGCCGAGCTCTACATCGGTGCCGGCGCCTCGCTCGAGAACGCCTTCCGAGCGCTGGCGCAACGCCTGCCCAGCCTGACCGATGTCTGGCTGCGTTTCGCCTCGCCGCCGATCCGCAATGCCGGCACCATGGGCGGCAATGTCGCCAACGGCTCGCCGATCGGCGATTCGCCGCCGGTGCTGATGGCGCTCGATGCCGAGATCGAACTGCGCCGCGGCGAGCGCGTGCGGCGCATGCCGCTGCCCGAGTTCTACGTCGACTACATGAAGAACCGCCTCGAACCCGGCGAGTTCGTGCAGGGCCTCGCGGTGCCGCTCGCCGCGCTCCGGCGCCAGGTGCGCGCCTACAAGATCAGCAAGCGCTTCGACTGCGATATCTCGGCCCTGTGCGGCTGCTTCTCGATCGCGCTCGACGGCGAGGTGGTGAAAGAGATCCGCCTGGCCTTCGGCGGCATGGCCGCGACCGTGAAGCGCGCGGCCCAGGCCGAGGCCGCCCTGGCCGGAAAACCCTGGACCCAGGGCAGCGTCAATGCCGCCAAGCGCGCGCTGGCGCAGGATTTCACGCCGCTGACCGACATGCGCGCCAGCGCCGACTACCGGTTGCAGGTGGCGCAGAACCTGTTGCAGCGCCTGTGGCTGGAAACACGCACCCAGGACCCGCTGCCGGTGGAAGCCACCAGCGTCTGGAGCGTGATGCCCCATGCCGCCCTCGACGCCGTGCAAGGAGCCTGAGATGAAAGCCCACCCCCGTATCGGCTCACTTCGTGTAGCCGAGTACCCCCTCAAGGGGGCGACACCAGCGGCCTGGCAAAGCCAGTTCCGCGGTGTCTCCCGCCTCGGCTGCGCCGGTTTCATGCGTCGCGGGTCGCGCGATCGCGTAGTGGAGCATTGACATGAACAAACCTCTTGATCCCAGCCTGTTCCAGTCGGCCGAGGCCTTCGCCGACTACCTCACCAATGCCGCCGCGCGCATCGACGCCAAGGCCGAGGCCGAGGCGCACGACGGCGGCGCCCGCGTCGGCATCAGCCGGCCGCACGAGTCGGCCGCGTTGCACGTGGCCGGCGAAGCCACCTACATCGACGACATTCCCGAGCTCGCCGGCACGCTGCACTGCGCGCTGGGCCTGTCGCCGGTGGCCAATGGCCGGCTCAAGGGCCTCCGGCTGGACGCGATCCGCGCGATGCCGGGCGTGGTCGCCGTGCTCACGGCGGCCGATATCCCGGGCAGCAACGACTGCGGCTCGATCGTCCACGACGACCCGATCCTCTGCAGCGGCGACATCCGCTACCTGGGCCAGCCGGTGTTCGCGGTGATCGCCGAGACGCGCGACGCCGCCCGCCGTGCCGCGGCCGGCGCCAGGGACGCGCTCGACATCGAGGCCGAGCCGCCGGTGCTGACCCCGCAGGACGCGCACGCCAGGGGCCAGTACGTCGTGCCGCCGATGCACCTGGTGCGCAGCACGAACGAGGGYGGCGCCCAGGCCGCGATCGCCAAGGCGCCGCATCGCCTGAAGGCGCAGCTGGATGTCGGCGGCCAGGAGCAGTTCTACCTCGAAGGCCAGATCAGCTACGCGATCCCGAAGGAGGGCGGCGCGCTGCATGTCCATTGCTCGACCCAGCATCCGAGCGAGATGCAGCACCTGGTGGCGCATGCCCTGCACCTGCAGGCGAACGAGGTGCACGTCGAGTGCCGGCGCATGGGCGGCGGCTTCGGCGGCAAGGAATCGCAGTCGGCGCTGTTCGCCTGCGTGGCGTCGATCGCTGCAGCCAAGCTGCAGCGCCCGGTCAAGCTGCGGCTGGACCGCGACGACGACTTCATGATCACCGGCCGGCGCCACTGCTTCTGGTACGAATACGAGGTCGGCTACGACGACGAGGGCCGCATCCTCGGCGCCGAGATCTCGATGGTCTCGCGCGCCGGCCACTCGGCCGACCTGTCCGGCCCCGTGATGACGCGCGCGCTGTGCCATTTCGACAATGCCTACTGGCTGCCCGACGTCGCCATGCACGGCTACTCGGGCAAGACCCACACGCAGAGCAACACCGCCTTCCGCGGCTTCGGCGGGCCCCAGGGCGCAATCGCGATCGAGAACATCCTCGACAGCGTGGCGCGCGAACTCGGCCGCGACCCGCTCGACGTCCGGCGCGTCAACTTCTACGGCAAGGGCGAGAACAACGTCACGCCCTACGGCCAGACGGTCAGCGACAACATCATCCATGAGCTGGTGGCCGATCTGGAGGCCAGCAGCGACTACCGCGCGCGGCGCGGGGAGATCGCCGCCTTCAATGCGAGGAGCCCGGTGCTCAAGCGCGGCATCGCGCTGGCGCCGCTCAAGTTCGGCATCTCGTTCAACGTCAAGCACTTCAACCAGGCCGGCGCGCTGGTCCATGTCTACACCGACGGCTCGATCCTCGTGAACCACGGCGGCACCGAGATGGGGCAGGGCCTCAACACCAAGGTGGCGCAGGTGGTGGCGCACGAGCTCGGCGTCAGCTTCGAGAGCGTGCGGGTCACGGCCACCGACACCCAGAAGGTGGCCAACACCTCGGCCACCGCCGCCTCGACCGGCGCCGACCTCAACGGCAAGGCGGCGCAGGACGCGGCGCGGCAGATTCGCGAGCGGCTGGCCGCCTGCGCCGCGGCGCGCCACGGCGGCGACGCCTCGCAGGTGCGCTTCGCCAACGACAAGGTCGAGGTCAACGGCCGCACGCTGCCCTTCGGCACGGTGGTCGGCGAGGCCTACCTCGACCGCGTGCAGCTCTGGTCCGACGGCTTCTATGCCACGCCGGGCCTTTCCTGGGACAAGGACCGGATGTTCGGCCGGCCGTTCTATTACTTCGCCTACGGCGCGGCCGTGAGCGAGGTGATCGTCGACACGCTGACCGGCGAATGGAAGCTGCTGCGCGCCGACATCCTGCACGATGCCGGCAAGTCGCTGAACCCGGCGGTCGACATCGGCCAGGTCGAGGGCGCCTTCATCCAGGGCATGGGCTGGCTCACCACCGAAGAGCTGGTCTGGCACCCCAAGACCGGCCTGCTGACCACGCATGCGCCCAGCACCTACAAGATCCCGACCGCCAACGACTGCCCGCCGGTGTTCAACGTGCGGCTGTTCGAGGGCCAGAACGTCGAGGACTCGATCCACCGCAGCAAGGCGGTCGGCGAGCCGCCGCTCTTGCTGCCGTTCTCGGTCTTCTTCGCGATCCGCGATGCGGTGTCGGCGGCCGGCGACCACAAGGTCGACCCGCCGCTGCGGGCGCCGGCCACCAGCGAGGCGATCCTGCGCGCGATCACCGCGGTGCAGGCCGGCGCCTGAGGGCCTTTTCATGTGATTGCCGCGCTGTATAACTGCCCGCACATTCCAGACCATGGCGGGCAGACATGAGAGACCAGGCGCTTCTCGACAAGATCGATCTTCATCTCATCAGGGTTCTTCACACCGTGCTGACCGACCGCAGCGTCTCGCGTGCCGCCATCCGATTGGGGATGTACCAGCCCGCCGTCTCGGCCGCCCTGAAGCGGCTGCGAGAGCTCTCGGGCGATCCGCTGCTGGTGCGCTCGGGCTCGGGCATGGTGCCGACCGATGCCGGGCTGCGCATGATCGAGCCGGCGGCCGCCATCCTGCGCTCGGCCGAGGTCCTGTTCAGCGACGCCCGCGGCTTCGATCCGCAGACCGCGGCCACCACCTTCCGGATCGCCGCCAGCGACTACATGGACCCGCAGTTCCTGCCGATGCTGGTGGCGCAGATCAAGAGCCAGGCGCCGCTGTGCCACATCGAGATCCATCCGCTGTCCTCCGACACGGACTACCACGCGCACCTGTCGCTCGGGCAGGTCGACCTGGTGATCGGCAACTGGCTCAAGCCGCCGGAAGACCTGCACATCGCACGCCTCTTCGGCGACGAGATCGTCTCGCTGGTCAGCAAGGACCATCCGGCGGTGCGCCGCGGCTGGGACCTCGAGAGCTGGCTCGCGGCCGAGCACATCGCGCCGACGCCGCTGCACCCGGGCGCGCGCGGGATCATCGACCAGATGCTCGACGAGATGGGCCGGCAGCGCAACATCATGGCGCGCTGCGCCCACTTCGGGCTGATCCCCGACATGGTCGCGTCGAGCCTGCTGGTGCTCACCACGGGCCGCCAGTACTGCGAGCGCTTCGTCAACCGGCTGCCGGTCGCGATCCTCGACTGCCCGGTGCCGCTGCCGCGCCTCATGTACTACCAGCTGTGGCACGAGCGCACCCATTCGTCGAGCTCGGCGCGCTGGCTGCGCGAGCGGACCAAGGCGGTGGCGGCGTCGCTGCGGCCGCCCCCCACCGCGCCGGCGCCCGAATAGACCGATTCGAGATTTCGCGCCGGCGTCGCGACACGGACAGGAACGCCACGGACCCCAAGAAACGAGACGGAGACAACAGCGATGAACCGGACAGAACAAGTGCTCGAGCTCGATGAGCGCGCCCTCATGCCGCGGCCTRCCGCGGGCGGCTGGGCCGAGCGGATATTCAAGCTCAGCGAGAACGGCACCACGGTGCGCACCGAGCTGGTGGCGGGCCTCACCACCTTCCTGACGATGGCCTACATCATCTTCGTCAACCCGTCGATCCTCGGCGACGCGGGCATGCCGAAGGACGCGGTGTTCGTCGCCACGTGCCTGATCGCCGCCCTGGGCACCGGCATCATGGCGCTGTACGCCAATTACCCGATCGCGCTGGCGCCGGGCATGGGCCTGAACGCCTACTTCGCCTACGTGGTGGTCGGCCAGATGGGCTTCACCTGGCAGGCGGCGCTGGGCGCGGTGTTCGTCTCGGGCTGCCTGTTCCTGCTGGTCACGGTGTTCAAGCTGCGCGAGCTGATCATCCGGGGCATCCCGCATTCGATCCGGATCGCGATCACGGTCGGCATCGGGCTGTTCCTGGCGATCATCGCGCTCAAGAGCGCCGGCATCGTGGCGCCCTCGAAGGCCACCTACATCACGCTCGGCGACCTGCACACGCCCCAGGTGGTGCTGGCGACTATCGGCTTCTTCCTGATCGTGGTGCTCGACCGGCTGAAGGTGCCGGGCGCGATCCTGATCGGCATCATCGCGGTGACCGTGCTGTCCTTCTTCTTCGGCGGCAACGTGTTCCATGGCGTCTTCGCGCCGCCGCCGTCGATCGCGCCGACCTTCCTGCAGCTGGACATCAAGTCCGCGCTCTCGGGCGGCATCCTCAACGTGATCCTGGTGTTCTTCCTGGTCGAGCTGTTCGACGCCACCGGCACCCTCATGGGCGTGGCGCGCCGCGCCGGCCTGCTGGTACCGGCCAAGATGGACCGGCTCAACAAGGCGCTGCTGGCCGACAGCGGCGCGATCTTCGCGGGCTCGCTGCTCGGCACCTCCAGCACCACCGCCTATGTGGAAAGCGCGGCCGGGGTGCAGGCGGGCGGGCGCACCGGCCTCACGGCGCTGACGGTGGCGGTCCTGTTCCTGGCGGCCCTGGTGATCTCGCCGCTGGCCGGCGCGGTGCCGGCCTATGCCACGGCGCCCGCGCTCTTCTTCGTGGCCTGTTTGATGCTTAGGGAACTGACCGAACTCGATTGGGACGAGACGACCGAGGTGATCCCGGCGGCGGTCACGGCGCTGGCCATGCCCTTCACCTATTCGATCGCCAACGGCCTGGCCTTCGGCTTCATCACCTACGCGGTGCTGAAGCTGTTCACCGGCCAGGCACGGCAGGTGCACTGGATGGTGTGGCTGATCGGCGGCGTTTTCCTGTTCAAGTTCATCTATATCGGCGGACACTGACGACAATGCGTCGCTAAAACCCAAAGGCCAGGCACAGGCATGACAATCCACAGACTCCAGCTCGCGCACATCACGAAGCGCTATCCCGCGGTGGTCGCCAACAGCGACGTCTCGTTGACGGTCGAACCCGGCGAGACCCACGCGGTCCTCGGCGAGAACGGCGCCGGTAAATCGACGCTCATGAAGATCATCTACGGCTCCGTGAAGCCCGATGAAGGCAGCGTCATGTTCAACGGCCAGCCGGCCAACGTGCGCAACCCGCAGGAGGCGCGGGCGCTCGGCATCAGCATGGTGTTCCAGCACTTCAGCCTGTTCGACACCCTGACCGTGGCCGAGAACGTCTGGCTCGGGCTCGAAAAGAGCCTGGCGCTGGCCGAGGTGGCGCGCCGGGTCGAGGCCAAGGCGGCCGAATACGGGCTGGACATCGACCCCGCGCGGCCGGTCCACACGCTGTCGGTCGGCGAGATGCAGCGGGTCGAGATCATCCGCGCGCTGCTGACCGACCCCAAGCTGCTGATCCTCGACGAACCGACCTCGGTGCTGACGCCGCAGGCGGTCCAGAAGCTGTTCGTGGTGCTCAAGAAGCTGGCCTCGGAGGGCTGCAGCATCCTCTACATCAGCCACAAGCTGCATGAGATCCGCGAGCTGTGCACCGCCTGCACCGTGCTGCGCGGCGGCAAGGTCACGGGTGTCTGCAACCCGCAGAACGAATCCAACGAATCGCTGTCGCGGCTGATGATCGGCGCCGAGCCGCCGCCGCTGCAGCACCGTCCGGTGAAGGTCGGCGGCGTGGCCTTGCGGGTCAAGGGCCTGAGCCTGGCGCGCGAGGACCAGTTCGGGGTCGACCTCGACGGCATCTCGCTCGACGTCCGGGCCGGCGAGGTGGTCGGCATCGCCGGTGTCTCGGGCAACGGCCAGAAGGAGCTGCTCTACGCCTTGTCGGGCGAGGACACCCGGGCCGAGGCCCGCATGATCGAGGTCTTCAGCCAGCCCGCGGCCCATTTCAGGCCGCGCCGGCGGCGCGCGCTGGGGCTGCATTTCGTGCCCGAGGAGCGGCTGGGCCGCGGCGCGGTGCCGACGCTGGGACTGGCGCAGAACATGCTGCTGACGCGCAGCAACGCGGTCGGCAAGGGCGGCTGGATCCGCACCGGCGCGCTGCAGCAGCACGCGAGCAGCATCATCCAGCGCTTCAACGTCAAGGCCGGCGGGCCGAACGCGGCGGCGCGCTCGCTCTCGGGCGGCAACCTGCAGAAGTTCATCGTCGGCCGCGAGATCGACGCCGACCCGAAGATCTTCATCGTCTCGCAGCCGACCTGGGGCGTCGACGTCGGCGCCGCGGCCCTGATCCGCGGCGAGATCCTGGCGCTGCGCGACGCCGGTTGCGCGGTGCTGGTGGTCAGCGAGGAACTCGACGAACTGTTCGAGATCTGCGACCGCCTGCACGTCATCGCCAAGGGCCGCCTGTCGCCCTCGATCGATCGCGCCGCCGCCACGGTGCCGCAGATCGGCGAGTGGATGAGCGGCCTCTGGGACGCCCCGCCACACGCCGCCAAGTCTTCCTCGGAGGTGGCCCATGCTTAAGCTCGAACCCCGCCCGCAGCTCTCCCGCTTCTGGAGCTATGGCTCGCCGATCCTTGCCTTGCTGGTCACCGTGCTGATCGGCATGGTGCTGTTCGCCCTGCTCGGCAAGGACCCGGTCAAGGGCCTGGCGGTCTTCTTCTGGGAGCCGATCAAGAGCGGCTACGCGCTGGGCGAACTGATGGTCAAGGCGACGCCGCTGCTGATCATCGCGCTCGGCCTCGCGGTGTGCTTCCGCTCCAACGTCTGGAACATCGGCGCCGAAGGACAGTTCGTGTTCGGCGCTCTCGCGGCCGGCGGGGTCGCCTTGCTGGCGGACAAATCCACCGGCGGCTGGATCGTGGGCCCGATCCTGGTCGCGGGCATCCTGGGCGGCATGTTCTGGGCCGCCATCGTGGCCTTCCTGCGCGACAAGTTCAACGCCAACGAGATTCTCGTGAGCCTGATGCTGGTCTACGTCGCGGTGCTGCTGCTGGGCTACATGGTCTACGGGCCCTGGAAGGACCCGCAGGGCTACAACTTCCCGCAGACCAAGACCTTCGAGGCCGTGACCCAGATCCCGCGCCTCATGAAGGGCTCGCGCGTGAGCATCGGCCTCTTGATCGCGCTGGCCGGCTCGGCGGCGCTGTGGGTGTTCCTGTTCCGCACCCGGGCCGGCTTCGCGCAGCAGGTCGGCGGGCTGGCGCCGGCGGCGGCGCGCTATGCCGGCTTCTCGGCCCGGCGCGCGGTCTGGATCGCGCTGCTCACCYCAGGCGGCGCGGCCGGCCTGGCGGGCGCGCTCGAAGTGGCCGGCCCGATCGGCCAACTCACGCCCTATGTGCCGGCGGGCTACGGCTTCGCGGCGATCATCGTGGCCTTCGTCGGCCGGCTGCATCCGGTCGGCATGATCTTCTCCGCCATTCTCATGAGCATGTTCTACATCGGCGGCGAGCTCGCCCAGTCGCGCCTCGGGCTGCCGAAATCGCTGACCGGCGTGTTCCAGGGCCTGCTGCTGTTCACGCTGCTGGCCTGCGACACGCTGATCGCCTACCGGATCAAGCGCAAGTCGACGGCCAGGACCATCGCCTCGACCGAGGGGACGGGGTCGCTGCAAGCCAGCACACCCTTGACCGCACCGGTGGCTCGCCCCACCGAAGGAGCCGCATGACCATGAACCCCCACGCTCATCACTTCGTGTATTCGCTGAACGAGTCGCCGCGAGACGCGGCGGCCCTTCGGCCCGTCCAAGCGTGCGCAGGCACGCTCGGAGCCGCGGTCCTCAGCCCCTCGGGGGCGCATGCCTCCCTAGGGGCGGCCCGTCGGGAGGCATGATGGAAAGCTACGCACTCCTGCTCGGCTCCACGCTCAGCGCAGGCACGGTCCTGGCCATCGCCGCGCTGGGCCTGCTGATCAACGAGAAGGCCGGCATCGTGAACCTCGGCGCCGAGGGCATGATGCTGTGCGCCGCGATCGCCGGCTTCGCCACGGTGGTGGTCACGCACAACACCTGGCTGGGCTTCCTGGCCGGGATGGCGGCCGGGGCGCTGCTGTCGGCCTTCTTCGGCGTGCTGGTGATCTGGCTCAACACCAACCAGTACGCGACCGGGCTGGCGCTGAGCCTGTTCGGGGTCGGCTTCTCGGCCTTCGCGGGCATCAACTTCGTGCAGGCCAAGCTGCCCGAGAGCGTGTCCTACGCGCTGCCGGTACTGGGCGACATCCCGCTGGTGGGCCCGGCCCTGTTCCGCCACCATCCGATGGTGTATTTCGCCGTGTTGCTGACCATTGGCCTGATCTGGTTCCTCTATCGCACGCGCGCCGGGCTGGTGCTGCGCTCGGTCGGCGAATCGCCCGAGTCCTCGCATGCGCTGGGCTACCCGGTGCGCCGCATCCGCTTCCTGGCGGTGATCGTCGGCGGTGCCTTGTGCGGGCTGGCGGGCGCCTACCTGTCGACGGTCTACACGCCGCTGTGGGTCGAGGGCATGGTCGCGGGCCGGGGCTGGATCGCGCTCGCGCTGACCACCTTCGCGACCTGGCGGCCGGTGCGGGTGCTGCTCGGCGCCTACCTGTTCGGCGGCGTCTCGATGCTGGGCTTCCACCTGCAGAGCACGGGGGTCAACATCCCGAGCCAGTTCCTGAGCATGCTGACCTACATCGCGCCGATCGTGGTGCTGGCCCTGATCTCGCGCAACCCGGCGTTTATCCGTGTCAACATGCCGGCCTCGATTGGGAAACCCTTCTACCCCGGCTCATAATCGCGTTTCCTTTTGTTTCTCCGCCAACCCGTCCTTCGAGGATTCGAACAATGAATGACCTGAACAAGCGTTCCCTGCTCAAGCTGGCTGCCCTGACCGCGGTCGCTTCGGCCGCCCTCATCGGCTGCGGCAAGAAGGAAGAAGCCGCTGCACCGGCCGCCGCGCCCGCGGCCCCGAGCGCCGCTGCACCCGCACCCGCGGCACCGCTGAACATCGCCTTCGCCTATGTCGGCCCGGTCGGCGACGGCGGCTGGACCTTCGCGCACGACAACGCCCGCAAGGCGATCGAGAAGGAATTCGGCAACAAGATCAAGACCACCTTTGTCGAGAGCGTGCCCGAGAGCGCCGACGCCGAGCGCGTGTTCCGCGACATGGTGAGCCAGGGCAACAAGCTGATCTTCGGCACCACCTTCGGCTACATGGAGCCGATGCTCAAGGTCGCGGCCGACAACAAGGACGTCAAGTTCGAGCATGCCACCGGCTACAAGACGGCCGAGAACATGCGCACCTACGACAGCCGCACCTACGAAGGCGCCTACATGGCCGGCGTCATCGCGGGCTCGATGACCAAGAGCAACACGCTGGGCGTGGTCGGCTCGGTGCCGATCCCCGAAGTGCTGCGCAACATCAACAGCTTCACGCTGGGTGCGCAGTCGGTCAACCCGAAGATCTCGACCAAGGTGGTGTGGGTCAACGAATGGTTCAGCCCGCCGAAGGAAACCGAGGCCGCCACCGCGCTGATCAACGGCGGCGCCGACGTTCTGTTCCAGAACACCGACTCGCCGGCSGTGCTGMAGACCGCCSARRAAAWGGGCAARCGCGCYTTCGGCTGGGATTCRGACATGACCGCCTACGGCCCGAAGGCCCACCTGGCCTCGGCCATCATCAACTGGACGCCGTACTACACCAAGGCCACCCAGGACATGCTGGACGGCAAGTGGACCACCGGCCAGACCTGGTGGGGCGTGAAGGAAGGCGCCATCGACCTGGTGTCGATCGCCGAGGACGTGCCGGCCGAGGCCAAGGCCAAGATCGATGAAGTCAAGAAGGGCCTGAAGGACGGCAGCTTCTCGATCTGGAAGGGCCCGATCGTCGACCAGGACGGCAAGGAATTGGTGGCCGCCGGCGCGGTGGCCGACGACAAGTTCCTGAGCGGCGTCAACTTCTACGTCAAGGGCGTTGAAGGCAAGGTGCCGGGCGGCGACAAGAAGTAAGGCGACGAACCGGGTTTCCGGTGCGAAGGGTTGTCCTCGGGCAACCCTTTTTCATTTCGGCTCTGACGATGATGATCGAAAGACAACTCTGGCATCCGGTGGCGCTGGCCGCTGACCTTGCAGCCGCGCCGCTGGCGGTGCGCCTGCTCGGCGAGAACCTGGTGCTGTGGCGCGACGATGCCGCCGCAGTCCATGCCTGGGCCGACCGTTGTCCGCATCGCGGCGCGCAGCTCTCGCTCGGACGCCTGGTCCGCTGCGATGGCCGAACGGCGCTGGCATGCCCCTACCACGGCTGGCGCTTCGAGGCCGGCGGCCGCTGCACCCAGGTGCCGGCGCTGCCTGGGTTCGTGCCGCCGGCCACGCATCGGGCCGCGGTGCATGCCGCCGTCGAGGCCCAGGGGCTGGTGTGGGTCCGGCTCGACGGGGAGGGCGATGCGCCCTTGCCCGCCTTCGCGGCCGAGGATGACCCGCGCATGCGCAAGATCAGCTGCGGCCCCTACGACGTCGAGACCAGCGCCCCCCGCCTGGTCGAGAACTTCCTCGACATGGCGCATTTCGGCTTCGTGCACGAGGGCTGGCTGGGCGCGCGCGACATGGCCGCGATCGACGACTACCGCGTCGAGGCCACGCCCGACGGCCTGCGCGCAACCGGCTGCAAGGCATGGCAGCCGCAGTCGACGGTCAACTCGACTGCGCCGGCGCAGGTCGAATACAGCTACGAGGTCACGGCGCCCTATGCGGCGGTGCTCACCAAGGTGCCCGAAGCCGCGAGCGTCGGCATCGACGGCTACCGGGAGTCGATCGCGCTCCACATCTGCCCGATCGACGCCGAGCGCTGCCGCGTCTGGTTCCGCTTCGCCACCTCCGACTTCGAGCGCGACGAGGCGTCGGTGCGCGCCTTCCAGGACACCATCTTCCTGCAGGACAAGCCGGTGCTCGAATCGCAAAGCCCCAAGCGGCTGCCGCTCGATCTCCGGGCCGAGCTTCATACCGTGGCCGACAAGGCCTCGTCCCTCTACCGCCGCCACCTCAAAATGAGCGGCATCACCTTCGGAGTCTGCTGATGACCATTCCCCCACGCACCGTCCGCGACGTCCCCGCCGACCGCCTGCCCGCGCTGCTGCGCGCCATGCCCAAGGCCGAACTGCACATCCACATCGAAGGGTCGCTCGAGCCCGAGCTGATCTTCGCGCTGGCGCAGCGCAACGGCGTCGCCATTCCCTATGCCAGCGTGGAAGAACTGCGTGCCGCCTACGCCTTCACCAACCTGCAGAGCTTTCTCGACATCTACTACGCCGGCGCCAGCGTGTTGCTGAAGGAGCAGGACTTCTACGACATGGCCTGGGCCTACCTGGAACGCGCGGCGGCCGACAACGTCGTGCGCACCGAGATGTTCTTCGACCCGCAGACGCACACCGAGCGCGGCGTCGCGATGCAGACGGTGATCGACGGCCTGCATCGCGCCTGCGTCGACGCCAAGGCGAAGCTGGGCGTCGACGCAGCCCTGATCCTGTGCTTCCTGCGCCACCTGAGCGAGGAGGCCGCCTTCGCCACGCTCGAACAGGCTTTGCCCTTCCGGGACCGCTTCATCGGCGTCGGCCTGGATTCGAGCGAACTCGGCCATCCGCCCGAGAAGTTCGCGCGCGTGTTCGCGCGCTGCCGCGAACTGGGCTTCCATCGGGTTGCACATGCGGGCGAGGAAGGTCCGCCGGCCTATGTCTGGAGCGCGCTCGACGTGCTCAAGGTCGAGCGCGTCGACCACGGCGTGCAAAGCACCAAGGATGCCGCGCTGATGAAGCGGCTGGCGCAGGACCGCATTCCGCTGACCGTGTGTCCGCTGTCGAACCTCAAGCTCTGCGTGTTCCCCGACCTGCGCCAGCACAACCTGCGCGAACTGCTCGATGCCGGCCTGGTCGCCACCGTCAATTCGGACGACCCGGCGTATTTCGGCGGCTACATGAACCAGAACTTCGTCGAGACCTTCGCCGCCACCGGCCTCACGGCCCAGCATGCGTGGCAGCTCGCGGCGAACAGCTTCGAGGGCAGTTTCGTCGACGCGGCGGCCAAGCGAGCCTATGTCGACCGGCTCAATGCCGTGTTCGACACTTTTGCCTGAATCGGATCTTTCCGGGACGCACGCGCGAGCAGCGGCAGGGCCCCGATCGCGCAGGCGGCGGCCGCGAACCACACCAGCGGCCAGCCCTGCCACGCCAGAAGACGCGGAATCGACAGGGGCGTGAGAAAGCAGACCGCGAACACGCTGGTGTTCGCCATCCCCAGCGCGGTGCCGGCGCGGGCCGGGCCCGACAGCGTGGCGAGTTCGGTGTAGCCCACGCCATGCCACGCCGAGACGCAGATGCCGCTGGCGACCAGCAGCAGGATCAGCACGGCCTGCAGCGCAGGTGAGGGGTCCGCCGAGCCACCGGCTGCCAGTGCGGCAATGCCGAGCCCGGTGAAGAGCGCCGCGCTCAAGGCGCCGCAGGCGCGCAGATAGGCGGGCCGGTTCTGGCGCCGATCGGTCCAGTGGCCGCTCCACACGCGCATCGCCATGGCGCCGATTTGCACCGCCACCATCGCGGCGCTGATGGCCGCGAAACCGGCGCGGCCGAGGTCGTGCAGGAAGACGGTGCCGAAAGACAGCACCGCGAACTGCGGCGCGCACAGGATGCCGATGCCCGCGACGATGCGCCAGACCCGTGCGTCGCGCAGCGGGCCCGTGCGCGGTGCGTCGGGAGCGCCGGCGGGCTGGAGTGTCCGCGGCGCAGCGGGCGGCTCATTGGGCAACCTTCGCGCAGAAGCGCTTCGGTATTCGCCTTGGGAGCGGCCCGGCGGCTCATGGACCCAGTGCCGGACCAGCCATGCGCTGAGTGCGCACAGGCAGGCCAGCAAGCCATAGAGCAGGGCGAAGCCCGCATGCACCGCGAGCACCGGCAGCAGCAGCGCGCCGATGCCGCCGCCGAGCGGCACGGCGGTCTGCCGGATGCTCATCGCGAGTCCGCGCTCGCCCTCGGCGAACCAGCCCATCACGGCGCGGCCGCTCGCGCCGTTGACGCTGCCGCCCAGCAGTCCGACCAGCAGCAAGCCGGTGCCGAGCCAGGCCAGGCCGGGGATGCGGCCGGGCGTCGGCGCCGCGAACAGCGCCATCGCCATCAGCGCCAGCGCGGTGCTGCCGAGGCCGACCAGCAGCACCGGCCGGTCGCCCCAGCGGTCGGTCAGCAGGCCCCAGGGCAGTTCGCTGATCGCGATGCCCAGCCCCATCAGCCCGAGCACCAGGCCCAGGGTGGCGTTGTCGAGCTGATAGCCCGACCGCATGACCACGGCGGTCATCGGAATGCCGCTGAAGGCGACGGAAAAAGCGGCATTGGCCGCAACGCCGGCCGCGAGGACTTTCCAGCGGTGGCGGAGAACTTGGGTGGAGGACTGTGGCATCGTGCGGCGCAGTATTGGCCGCTGGAATGATTTTGAAAATCAGAAAATAATCAATACATAGTCCCAAAAAACAGGATGGTTTCATGGCCCAGGTGACCTTCGATCTCGACGTGCTGCGCAGTTTCTCGACCGGCATCGAACTGGGCAGCTACGCCCGCGCCGCCGACCGTCTGGGGCGCTCGACCTCGGCCGTCAGTGCGCAGCTGAAGAAGCTCGAAGCGCAGGCCGGAACGGCCCTGTTCCGCAAGGCCGGCCGCGGCCTGCAGTTGACCGACGCCGGCGAGACCATGCTGGCCTATGCGCGCCGCCTGCTGGCGATCAACGAGGAAGCCGCTGCCGCGATGCGCGGCGCCGACCTGCAAGGGTGGGTGCGTCTCGGCATGCAGGAGAACCTCGGCGAATCCGTGCTGCCCGCCGTCCTCGGCCGCTTTTCGCGAGCCCATCCGAAGGTGCGCATCGAGGCCTGCATGGCACGCAGCGCCGAATTACGGGAGCGTCTGAACCTGGGCCAGCTCGACCTGGCGCTGATCTGGGAGATCAAGGGTGCCGCCGGCAGCACGGCGCTCCCRCACGGCGAGCGGCTGGTCCGCCTGCCGCTGCAGTGGGTGGGGCCCGCCCAAGCGGATGCGCTCGACGCGCCATGGTGGACGGAACGCCGCCAGCCCGGTTCGCGCCTGTCGGGTGAGCCTTTGCCCCTGGTCCTGCTCGATGCGTCCTGCCCGTTGCGAGAGACAGTGACGACCACGCTCGACCGCGCGGGCATTCCGTGGCGGCACGCATTCACGAGCTCCAGCCTGTCGGCGCTGTGGGCTGCGACGTCGGCGGGTCTCGGGCTGTCGGCGCTCACGGCCTTCGGCCTGCCGCCGCATGTGCGCTCGTTCGACGGCAGCGTCATCGGGCTGCCGACGCTGCCGCCGATGACGCTGGGCATGTACCGCGCGCAGGCCGAGCCGGAGCGGCCCGTCGCGCGGCTGGCCGGACTGCTGCGCGATGCGGTGCATGAAGGCGTGGCGATGCAGCCCCGGTAAAATCACGCATCGGCGCTGCTGCCCCGCAGCGCCGTTTTTTCGTTCCGGGGCCATGTAGAGGACTACCATGTACAAAAACCTCGCAGCCGCACTTGCGGCCGCTTGTTTCTTTCTCCCAGCTTTTTCCCAACCCGCGCCGAAGGCCGATCCGCTGAAGATCGGCTTCGTCTACGTCGCGCCCGTCACCGATGCCGGCTGGGTGCGCCAGCATGAAAACGGACGCAAGACCGTCGAGGCCGTGCTGGGCAGCAAGGTCAAGACCACCTACGTCGAGAACGTGGCCGAAGGCGCCGATGCCGAGCGCGTGATCCGCGACCTCGCGCAGCAGGGCAACAAGCTGATCTTCACGTCGAGCTTCGGCTACATGGAGCCGACGCTGAAGGTCGCGCGCGATTTTCCCGACGTGAAGTTCGAATCGATCACCGGCTACAAGACCACGCCCAACGTCGCCACCGCCAACGCGCGCTACTACGAAGGCCGCTACCTCGCCGGCATCGCGGCCGGCCGGATGACGAAGACCAACGTCGCCGGCTACGTGGCGGGCTTTCCGATTCCCGAGGTGCTGCAGGGTATCAACGCCTTCACGCTGGGCATGCGTTCRGTCAACCCGAAGGCGCGGGTCTTGGTGGTGTGGCTCGATGTCTGGTTCGACCCGCCGAAGGAGCGCGAGGCGGCGATGGCCCTGTTCAACCAGGACGTCGACGTGATCGCCTTCCACACCGGCTCGACCGCCGTGATGGCTGCCGCGCAGGAGCGCGGCAAGCTGGCGATCGCCTATCACTCCGACATGCGCAAGGTCGCGCCCGACGCCCAGGTCGTCGCGGTCACCCACCAGTGGGGCGACTACTACACCCAGCGCGCCCGCGCCGTGCTCGACGGCAGCTGGAAGAGCGGCAATGTCTGGGGCGGCGTCAAGGAAGGCATGGTCCGCGTCGGCGATTTCGGCTCGAAGGTGCCCAAGGCCGTGCAGGACGAGGTGATGGCCCGCCAGCAGGACATCGCCGCCGGCAAGCTGAAGCCGTTCCAGGCCGTTGCCGCCGATGTGCGCGACAACGAGGGCCGCGTCGTCATCGCCAGGGGGCAGGGCCTGAGCGACGAGCAGATCCTCAAGATGAACTGGCTGGTCGAGGGCGTGCGGAAGTAGCTCGGCCCCAGCTTGCCCCGCACTTCGTGTCGGGGCGCCCACCCCCGGTGAGGGGGGGACGGACCGACAAGACTCACTGCACGAAGCCGCTCTCGCGGTGGAAGTAGGCCGCCTCGGGGTCAAGGTTCTTCACCTTGGCCGCGGGCTGCCCCGCGTACACCGCGTGCTCCTCGGTATGGGCCTTGTTGAGGACCGAACCCGCGCCGAGCACCGAGCGGTCCGGCAGGGCCGCGCCGCCCAGCACCGTGACGCGCGTGCCCACGAGGCAGTAGGCGCCGATGCGGATCGGCTTGCAGTCCTGCTGGTTTTCGAGCACGTTGATCCCGTGGGTGATCAACTGCGAGTGATAGCCCGCGATGGTGGTGAAGGCGCCGATCTCGACCTTGTCGGTACAGTCGATGATGTGCGACTTGGTGATCGAGGCGTGCTCGCCGAGCAGCAGTGCCGGGTCGCGCCCGGTCCGATGCCCGAAGTGCCCGCCCCCCAGGCCGTGGCCGGTGATCCAGTTGGACCGCTCGATGATCGAATGCGCGCCGCATTCCATCCGTTCCAGGTGGATGGCGACGTTCAGGTGGCCGATGTAGGCGCCTTCCCCCATCACCAGGTGGCCCGGAAAGATGTAGGACAGACCGATACGGGCGTGGTCTGCGATCTGGTAGCCCCAGAAGCGGCGCAGCACCCAGCGCTTCAGCGCCCAGGGGAGGAACACGACCGCGAGCGCCGCCAGCCGCTTCATGGTGTCGCCTTCCGCTTCTCGAGCGCCAGCCGGTAGGCCGCCACGTTCGCCGCCGCCATCTGGCCCGGCGTGTAGAGCGCGGCGTTGGCGATCCCCTTGCGACGGAGTTCGTCCAGGTGCGGCGCCGCCCGCTCGATGGCCTCGGCCATCGCCACGGGATCCTTGGGGTCGACATAGACCGCGCCATCGCCGCCGATCTCGTTCATCGGCGCCAGGTCGGAGGCGAAGACCGGGCAGCCGCAGGCCTGCGCCTCGATCACCGGCCAGCCGAAGCCTTCCTGCAGCGAAGGGAAGAGCAGGGCCGTCGCGCCGGCGTAGGCCGCACGGATCTCGGCGTGCGAGAGCCCCTGCAGCGTCGTGACGCGGTCCGCGAGGCCGTGGCTCTGCGCCAGTTGCTCCAGTTCCGGACCGAGCCCGGGGCCGATGAACACCAGCCGGTCGACCAGGGCCGGCCGGGAGGCCGCGGCGGCCCGTTCGCGCAGCGCGATGAAGGTCTCGAGCACCCGTCGCCGGTTCTTGCGCGGCAACTCGAGGCCGACATGCAGCAGGTAGGGTTCTTGCGCGGAGAGCCGGAGTTTCGCCAGCAGGGCCTGCGCCTCCTCGGGCGACAGGGGCGCGAAGTCGTCGTTCAGCCCGTGGCGCGCGATCGTCACCTTCGAGGTCTCGGCGACGTCCAGGGCCTGCAGCTCGCGCCGGGTCAGGTCGGAGGCACAGGCGATCACGTCGGCGCGCGCCAGCCCGCGCACGATGAGGCGCTGGAACAGGCGGCCGCTCCAGCCGACCTTCCAGCCATCGACCATCCCCAGGGCCGCCTGCACCGCGATCACGTCGTGGCAGGCGATGACATTGGGCCTGCCGCCGACCCACGGGATGTACATCGCGTTGGAATGGTCGGTGACATGCACCACGTCGGCCCAGCGCGCGTGGCGTATCAGCGAAGGGATGAAGAGGACGAACTTGTCCACGTAGCCGAACCACTTGCGCCAGCGCCAGGAGCTTGCGAAGCGCTGCATGCGCGCAGGCGGAGCGATCACGCGGACCTCGCAGCCGAGGCGCGGCAGTTCGCGCTCGAGCACCCGCCGGAAGGCGAGCATGCTGGTCTGGGCGTCGGGCTCGTAGTTCGCGACGAGAAGCACTTTCATCGGCGGCTGGCGTAGCTGGGGTCGCGAGAGGTCATCGTGCAACGGAAGTGGGGGGGTGCGCCGGATTATGTTCGAGCGGCGGCTCTGCCGACACAGGAACGCGAGCGGCGGTCGGCTCGTTCGTGACATATAGCCCTCATATGCGCAAGCACATTGCATACCGGCGCGGCTGGCTTAATCTCCGGGCCATGTACGCCTACCGAGCCTCTCTTCTGCGATTCGACGCCGCCGGCCAGCCGGTTTTCGACACCGATGGCCTGCTGGTGGTGGGCCCCGATGCCCAGGGGCGGCAGCGGGTGCAGGATGCGGGCGCTTTCGACGAGGTCGCGGCCCGGCATCCCGGCACGGCGGTCACGCACTGGCCGGGCCGGATCCTGGCGCCCGGCTTCGTCGACATGCACATCCACTTTCCGCAGACCGACATCATCGGCTCGCCGTCCGACGGATTGCTGCCCTGGCTCGAGAACTACACCTTTCCGGCCGAGAGCCGCTTCTGCGACCCGGCCCATTCGGCCGAGGTGGCGCAGGTGTTCCTCGACGAGCTGCTGCGCAACGGTGTCACCACCTCCCTGACCTTCGCCACCTCCCATCCGCAGTCGGTGCAGGCCTTCTTCGAGGCGGCGCAACGGCGGCAGCTGCGCATGATCACGGGGAAGGTCTTGCAGGATCGGCATTCGCCCGAGGGTGTACGCGATGAAACTGAGCAAAGCCTGATCGATACCGAGGCGCTGATCCGGCAATGGCACAACCGGGATCGCCTGGGCTATGCCATCACCCCGCGATTCGCCCCCACCAGCACCGATGCGCAGCTGCGCGGCGCGGGCGAGCTGGCGGCGCAGTACCCTGATACCTGGATCCACTCGCACGTCGCCGAGAACAAGGACGAGGTCAAGTGGGCGCGCGAGCTGTTCCCGCAGGCTCGTTCCTACCTCGACGTCTATGCCGGCTTCGGCCTGATGCGCGAGCGGGCCGTCTATGCCCACTGCATCCATTTCGACGACGACGACCGGCGCCTGATGCGCGACACCGGCACCGCTTCGGCCGTCAGCCCCACCAGCAACCTGTTCCTCGGCAGCGGCTTCTTCGATTTCGAGGGCGCCGACCGCATCGGCTACCGCTACGGGCTGGCCAGCGACGTCGGCGGCGGCACCAGCTTCAGTCCCTTCGCGACCATGATGGCGGCCTATTACGTCGGCCGCGAGGGCCAGACCAAGCCCGGCGTCAGCATTCCGCCATCGCAGCTGTGGTGGCGCCACACGGGCGGCGCAGCAAGGGCGCTCGGGCTCGACGGTGTCATCGGCAACCTGCAGCCGGGCTGCGAGGCCGACTTCCTGGTGATCGACCCGAAGGCCACGCCCCTGCTGGCGCGCAGGACCGCGCTGGCGAACAACCTCGAGGAACTGCTGTTCTCGCTGATCGTGCTGGGCGACGACCGCTTGATCGAGCGCACCGTGATCTCGCAGGCGGGGGATTAGGCCCCCACGCTCCTCACTTCGTGTGTCGCTGCCCCCCGGGGGGGCGCAGGCCGCCTTGGGGCGGCCCGGCGCCGGCCTGGGCCCCCACGCTCCCTCACTTCGTGTGTCGCTGCCCCCCGAGGGGGCCGCAGGCCGCCTTGGGGCGGCCCGGCGCCGGCCCGAGCCCCCACGCTCCCTCACTTCGTGTGTCGCTGCCCCCCGAGGGGGCCGCAGGCCGCCTTGGGGCGGCCCGGCGGCGGCCTGGCCCCCACGCTCCCTCACTTCGTGTGTCGCTGCCCCCCGGGGGGGCCGCAGGCCGCCTTGGGGCGGCCCGGCGCCGGCCTGGGCGTCTCTTCGCCTCCTTAGAATAGCGGCCCCGAGGAAGGACCCCGACATGAGCATCAAGAGCGACAAGTGGATCCGGCGCATGGCCGAGAAGAACGGCATGATCGAGCCCTTCGAGCCGGGCCAGATCCGCGAGCAGGACGGCCACAAGATCATCAGCTACGGCACCTCGAGCTACGGCTACGACATCCGCTGCGCGCCCGAGTTCAAGGTCTTCACCAACATCCACAGCACCGTGGTCGACCCGAAGAATTTCGACGAGAAGAGCTTCGTCGACTTCCACGGCGACAGCTGCATCATCCCGCCCAACAGCTTCGCGCTGGCGCGCACGGTCGAATATTTCCGCATCCCGCGCAACGTGCTGACCATCTGCCTGGGCAAGAGCACCTATGCGCGCTGCGGCATCATCGTCAACGTCACGCCCTTCGAGCCCGAATGGGAAGGCTACGTCACGCTCGAGTTCAGCAACACCACGCCGCTGCCGGCGAAGATCTACGCCGGCGAGGGCTGCGCCCAGGTGCTGTTCTTCGAAAGCGACGAAGTCTGCGAGGTGAGCTACAAGGACCGCGGCGGCAAGTACCAGGGGCAGCGCGGCGTCACCCTGCCGAAAGCCTGAGAGGGCGGCTTCTTCCATGGCGCCTTTCCGGTATGTCCTGAACGCCGGCGACGTGGCGTCGCGGTGAGCGCGTACCATTCCGCGACGGCCGTCCCGGGGACGGCGAGGAGCGTGTCATGAGATGGGAAGGCAACGAGCAGTCGGACAACATCGAGGATCGCCGCGACGGCGGTGGCGGCGGCTTCGGCGGCCTGCCCATCGGCGGACGCAGTGTGGGCATCGGCACCGTGGCGGTGGCGTTGATCGCGGGCTGGATCTTCGGCATCAACCCGCTGACGATGCTCGGGATGCTGGCCGGGGGCGGCGAGCCGGCACCGCAGGTGCAGCAGCAGGGGCCGGCGCACAAGCCGCCGCCCGGAGACCGCGAAGCGGCCTTCGTCTCGACCGTGCTGAAGAACACCGAGGTGGTCTGGAGCGACATCTTCCGCCGCAACGGCGGCAGCTACACGCCGTCGCGGCTGGTGCTGTTCCGTGGGGCGACGCCGACCGCCTGCGGCACCGGCCAGTCGGCCATGGGGCCCTTCTATTGCCCCGGCGACCAGAAGGTCTACATCGACCTGGGCTTCTTCGACACCCTGCAGAACCAGCTCGGCGCGCCCGGCGTGTTCGCCAAGGCCTACGTGATCGCGCACGAGATCGGC
Organism: Variovorax sp. P1_H2; assembly: GCF_056405295.1. NCBI lineage: Bacteria > Pseudomonadati > Pseudomonadota > Betaproteobacteria > Burkholderiales > Comamonadaceae > Variovorax > Variovorax sp. P1_H2. The sequence continues at coordinate 24,216 of NZ_JBFUCJ010000064.1, forward strand.
CACCACGTGCAGGACGAACTCGGCATCACCGGCAAGGTCGACCAGATGCGCGGACGGCTCAGCCAGGCGCAGAACAATGCCCTGAGCGTGCGCGTCGAGCTCCAGGCCGACTGCCTGGCGGGCGTCTGGGCCCACCACTCGCAGCAGTCCAAGCAGTGGCTCGACCCGGGCGACATCGAGGCCGCCATGAACGCCGCCCAGAGAATCGGCGACGACGCCCTCCAGCGCTCGGCCGGCCGCGCCATCGTGCCCGACAGCTTCACCCATGGCACCAGCGCCCAGCGCCAACGCTGGTTCGGCGCCGGCTACAAGTCCGGAAACATGCAGGATTGCGACACTTTCGCGTCCAAATCCCTTTAGCAAGGGGCTTTTCTGCAACCTGTTACGAAGCCTCCGGAGGCTTGTCAAGCTTGTTTTTTGCGGCAGTGCGACAATAGAAGGCTTCATGACAAGCTCCTTCTCCAATCTTTCCCTGGCTGAACCCCTCGCGCGCGCCGTAGCCGATATGGGCTACGAAACCATGACGCCGATCCAGGAACAGGCCATTCCGGTGGTTCTGTCGGGTCAGGACGTGATGGGTGCGGCGCAAACCGGCACCGGCAAGACGGCGGCTTTCACGCTGCCGCTGCTGCAGCGCATGCTCAAGCACGAGAACAGCTCGACCTCGCCGRCCCGCCATCCGGTGCGGGCGCTGGTGCTGCTGCCGACGCGGGAACTGGCCGACCAGGTGGCGCAGCAGGTCAAGCTCTATGCCAAGTACACCAGCCTGCGCAGCACCGTGGTGTTCGGCGGCATCGACATGAAGCCCCAGACCCTCGAACTCAAGAAGGGCGTCGAGGTGCTGGTCGCCACGCCCGGGCGGCTGCTCGACCATATCGAAGCCAAGAACGCGGTACTCAACCAGGTCGAGTACGTGGTGCTCGACGAGGCCGACCGCATGCTCGACATCGGCTTCCTGCCCGATCTGCAGCGGATCCTGTCGTACCTGCCCAAGCAGCGCACGACCCTGCTGTTCTCGGCCACCTTCTCGCCCGAAATCAAGCGCCTGGCCGGCAGCTACCTGCAGAACCCGGTCACGATCGAAGTGGCGCGGCCGAACGAGACCGCCTCCACCGTCGAGCAGCGCTTCTACAGCGTCAGCGACGACGACAAGCGCCGCGCCCTGAAGCAGATCATCCGCCAGCGCGGCCTGACGCAGGCCTTCGTCTTCGTCAACAGCAAGCTGGGCTGTGCGCGCCTGGCGCGTTCGCTCGAGCGCGAGGGCCTCAAGACCACCGCCCTGCATGGCGACAAGAGCCAGGACGAGCGCCTGAAGGCGCTGGCCGCCTTCAAGGCCGGCGAGGTCGACCTGCTGGTGGCGACCGACGTCGCCGCCCGCGGCCTGGACATCAAGGACGTGCCGGCGGTGTTCAACTTCGACATCCCGTTCAACGCCGAAGACTACGTGCACCGCATCGGTCGCACCGGCCGCGCCGGCGCCTCGGGCCTGGCGGTGAGCTTCGCCAGCGGCGGCAACGACGTCCGGCTGGTGGCCGACATCGAGAAGCTGATCAAGAAGAAGATCGAGCTCGAGCCGGTCGAGTTCGAGGAAGACCGTCCGCGCGGCCGCATCAACGACGGCCGCCGCCACTGGCGCGAAGAGGGCGAGGCTGGCGACGCGCGCGACGTGCTCGACACCCTGGACCGTCCGCGCGAGCGCGGCGACAGCCGGCCCGTGCGCAGCACGCGTCCGCACCGGGCACCCTCGGCGCCGCGCGATCCCTTCTTCGAGCAGCCCTACGAGGCGCCGGCCGAGCGCGAGSCCGCTCCGGCCTGGGAGGCCGCCGCCAAGGCCGCCCCCGCGCGCGGCATCTCGGCCAACATCAAGACCAAGCGCAAGGTGCCTGCGCTGTTCAAGGCTACTGAAACCAGTTGATCCGCTGAGCAGCCGGCTTCCGGGCTTGCGGGCAGCGGACCTGGATCAGTTCCCGATCCTGCAGCGTGGCGCCGATGCGCACCGCGCTGAGGCTGCGGCCCCAGACGCAGCCGGTGTCGGTCGACAGCAGGTCGGGCTGCGACAGCCAGCCCAGCGTCGACCAGTGGCCGAAGGCCACGGTCGCGGTCGCCGTCCGCCGGCCGGGCACCTCGAACCACGGCATGAAGCCCGCCGGTGCGGCCGCCGCGCCATCCTTGCTGTCGAACTCCATCTCGCCTTCGGGCGTGCAGAAGCGCATCCGCGTCAGCGCGTTGACGATCACGCGCAGCCGCGCACTGCCGGAGAGGGCATCGCTCCATTGCGCGGGCTCGTTGCCGTACATGGTCTGCAGGAAGTCGGCCAGCGACGGCCCTCGGAGCACCGATTCGAGTTCGGCCGCGACCGCCAGGGTGTCCTGGACGCTCCATTGCGGCAGCACGCCGGCATGCACCATCAGCAGATCGCCGTCGCCGACGCGCCGATGCAGCGCCAGCGGCCGGTGGCGCAGCCAGTCGAGCAGTGCGGCGCGGTCGGGGGCCTCGAGCACGCCTTGCAGCGTGTCCTTGCGGCTCGCCTTGCGCGCGCCATGGGCGACGCCCAGCAGGTGCAGGTCGTGGTTGCCGAGCAGGCTCTGCGCCGCTGCGCCGTAGCGCTGTATGCGCCGCAGCACGTCGACCGATGACGGCCCGCGATTGACCAGGTCGCCGAGCAGCACCAGCGTGTCGCGGCTGGGAGAAAAAGCGATGTCGTCCAGCAGGCGCCGCAGGGGATCGTCGCAGCCCTGCACGTCACCGATCAAGTAAAGTGCCATGGTCCCCATTCTCTCCCGCGTTCATGGATGTTCTTCTCCTGGCCTTGCTGACCACGCTCAATGCGTTGTTCGCGATGTCCGAAATGGCCCTGTCCACCAGCCGCCGAGCCCGCCTCGCGGCGCTGGCCGAGGCCGGTGATATGGGCGCCGCCGCGGCGCTCAAGCTGATGGAGGATCCGACGCAGTTCCTGTCCAGCGTGCAGATCGGCATCACCTCGATCGGCATGCTCACCGGCATCGTGGGCGAGGCCGCCTTCGCCGATCCGCTGGCGGTGTGGATGCGCGCGCTGGGGATGGGCGCCGGCACGGCCAGCATCGCTTCGACCGCGGTGGTGGTGAGCTGCATTACCTTCTTCACGATCATCTTCGGCGAACTGGTGCCCAAGCGGATCGGCCAGCTCTATCCCGAACCGGTGGCCCGCTTCGTGGCCCGGCCGATGCGCGGCCTGGCCACCGGGGCCAAGCCCTTCGTGCTGCTGCTGTCGGGTGCCACGGCCGCCACGCTGAAACTGCTGCGCATCGATTCGAACGCGGCCCGGGTCGTGACGGAAGAAGAAATCTCCGCCAGCCTCGAAGAGGGCGTCGATGCGGGCGTGATCGAGATGCACGAGCACCAGATGGTGCGCAACGTGTTCCACCTCGACGACCGGCGGCTGTCCTCGCTGATGATCCCCCGTGCCGACATCGAGTGGCTCGAGGCCTCGTGGACCGTGGCTGAGTGCCTGCAGAAGGTGTCCGCGGCCGGTGCGCTCAACCTGGTGCATTCCTGGTACCCGGTGTGCCGGAACTCGCTCGATGACGTGGTCGGCGTGATCAGCGTGGCGCACCTGCTGAGGCTGGGCCCCGCGCATGAAGGCCCCGTCGAGCCGTCGGCCCAGCCGGCGGTCTTCGTGCCCGAGACGCTGACCGGCATGGAACTGCTCGAGCAGTTCCGCTCGCACGCCGGCCGGCTGGTCTTCGTGGTCGACGAATACGGCGTGGTGCAGGGCCTGATGACCCCGCGCGACCTGCTGGAGGCGATCACCGGCGAACTGCAGGTGGCGACGCATGCCGAAGCCTGGGCGCGCGAGCGGCCCGATGGCGTCTGGGAGCTCGACGGCCTGATGCCGGTCTCGGAACTGCGCGCGCGCCTGGGCATCCGCGAGCTGCCTGACGAGGAGCGCGGGCGCTACAACACCGTGGCCGGACTGCTGATGTTCGTTTCGGGCCGCCTGACCGAAGTCGGCGAGCGCATCGACTGCGCGGGCTGGTGCTTCGAGGTGGCGGCGCTCGAGGGCAAGCGGATCGATCGCGTGCTGGCCTATCCGGACGCGGGGGCCGCCGACCTGGCGCCTTGAGCCTCGAGTCGTCCGAGAATCTTCTCGGCGTCTGCTGAACCAGCGCGCCGAGCACGCCTGAATCGTCGCTCCTATACTGACCGGCCCAGACCCGGAGACCCCCCATGACACTGCCCGCCACCTCCCTGCAAATTCGCTCGCTCGTCAGCAGCAAGGGCGAACTGACCCTGTCGCTGGCCGAGGAGGCGATCCCCCAGCCGGCCGCCCATGAAGTGATCGTGCGGGTCGAGGCCGCGCCGATGAATCCGTCGGACCTCGGGCTGCTGTTCGGCGCCGCCGACCTGCGCACCGCCAAGGCATCGGGAACGGCGTCGAGGCCGGTCGTTACCGCCGGCATTCCGGAAACCGCGATGAAGAGCATGGCCGGGCGCCTCGACCAGTCGATGCAGGTCGGCAACGAAGGCGCCGGCGTGGTCGTGGCGGCCGGCGCCGCGCCCGAGGCGCAGGCGCTGCTCGGCAAGACCGTGGCGGCGCTCGGCGGCGCGATGTACACGCAGTACCGCTGCATCGCCGCCGCCCAGTGCATGGCGCTGCCCGAGGGCACGACGGCGGCCGAAGGCGCTTCGGCCTTCGTCAACCCGCTGACCGCGCTCGGCATGGTCGAAACCATGCGGCGCGAGGGCCACAAGGCGCTGGTCCACACCGCCGCGGCGTCGAATCTGGGCCAGATGCTGAACCGGATCTGCCTCAAGGACGGCATCGATCTGGTGAACATCGTGCGCAAGAAGGAGCAGGAGGACCTGCTGCGCGGCCTCGGCGCGAGGTACGTCTGCAACACGGAGTCGCCCACCTTCATGCAGGATCTCACCGATGCGCTGGTCGCCACCGGCGCCACCCTGGCCTTCGACGCCATCGGCGGCGGCAAGCTGGCGGGCCAGATCCTGACCTGCATGGAAGCGGCGCTGAACAAGACCGCCACCGAATACAGCCGCTACGGCTCCAGCACCCACAAGCAGGTCTACATCTACGGCGGTCTCGACCGCGGGCCGACCGAGTTCATGCGCGGTTTCGGCATGACCTGGGGCATGGGGGGCTGGCTGCTGTTTCCGTTTCTGCAGAAGATCGGGCCGGAAGGTGCGGCGAAGCTCAAGGCACGGGTGGCGGCCGAGCTGAAGACCACCTTTGCGAGCCGCTACACYGCGCAGCTGTCGCTGGTCGAGGCGCTGAGCCTGGACCGGATCGCGGTCTATTCCCGTCACGCGACCGGCGAAAAAGCCCTGCTCAACCCCAACAAATAGTTTCGGCCCCCTCGGGGAACAGCGACCCACACGAAGCGGGGGAGCATGGGGGCTCAGGCCGGCGCCGGGCCGCCCCAAGGCGGCCTGCGGCCCCCTCGGGGGGCAGCGACCCGCACGMAGTGGGGGGCGTGGGGGCAATCCAGGCCGRCGCCGGGCCGCCCCAAGGCGGCCTGCGGCCCCCTCGGGGGGCAGCGACCCACACGCAGTGGGGGAGCGTGGGGGCAATCCAGGCCGRCGCCGGGCCGCCCCAAGGCGGCCTGCGGCCCCCTCGGGGGGCAGCGACCCACACGCAGTGGGGGAGCGTGGGGGCAATATTCAACCCAGGGCCAAGCGGTTGCCGCCGCCCGCCGTCCTGCGGGTGCCGTCCGGGCCGTAGAACAGCTGCACGCTCGATTGCAGGAAGTGCAGCGCGCGCTGCGTGAAATCGAGGTGCGTGTGGACCATCGAGCCATTGCGCAAGTTGCGCGCCTTGGCCTCTTCGGCCAGTTCCAGCAGGGACGTCCAGGCCTGGCGCGTCGCCTCGCCGGCGGCTGCCGCCGCGGCATCGGCGCCGGCCGGGCCGGGCTCGAATCCCAGCGCCACCTGCGCCGTCTCGCGCTGGCGGTCGAGCGTCGCCATGCGATCCAGCAGCGCGACTTTCTGTTCGGTGATCGACCCCAGTTCGCCGAAGCGGGCGTCCGTCATGGCCTGTTCTTCCTGATCGAGCACCGACAGGAACTCCTCGACGCAGGTCTTTTCCGCGTGCAGATAGAGCAGCATGGTGTTCATGGCTTCGGTTCCGTATCGAGCAGGTCGCGCACGCTGGCCAGCAGGCCGCTGGCGATGCGCTCGGGGTGAACCTGATAGCGACCCGCGCGAATGTCCTCGCGGATCGCCGCGACGCGCGCAGCGTCGAAGTCGCTGCCACCGGGCGCGCTGGGCATGGTTCGCACTTGTCCCATGGCTTGCGCTCCGTCCTTGGCGGGCGCCGCGGCGCCATCGACGCCGCTGGTCGCGGCAGCTCCCGCCTTGGTCGGGCGGCTGGGGGGCGTGGCCGAGGGGCCGGGTGGATCGATTTTCAAGATGATTCCTCAAAGGGCTGACCCGTATATCGGCGGACGCAGCAAGAACTTTAGGCGGAAGTTTGCACAAATTTCGAGGCGCGGCGCAGGTGGAAAACCAGGCCGGCCAGGCCGGCGCCGGGCCGCCCCAAGGCGGCCTGCGGCCCCCTCGGGGGGCAGCGACCACACGAAGTGAGGGAGCGTGGGGGCCAGGCCGGCGCCGGGCCGCCCCAAGGCGGCCTGCGGCTCCCTCGGGGGGCAGCGACCACACGAGGTGAGGGAGCGTGGGGGCCCAGGCCGGCGCCGGGCCGCCCCAAGGCGGCCTGCGGCCCCCTCGGGGGGCAGCGACCACACGAAGTGAGGGAGCGTGGGGGCCATCTACTGGGCGAGTCGGATCTGCCCATCCTCGGTCGCCACGCCGGTGAGCAGGCGGCCGTCGCGGGTCTTAGCCTGCACGCTGGCGCCGACCTCTGCGCGGGTCATGGCCTTGCCTTCGGTGCTGATCGTGAATCCGGCGCCCTGGGCCACCAACTGCACGGTCTGGCCCTGCTGGATCACGACCACGCCGCGCATCGACTCCTTGCGCAACGGAGCGCCGGCGGCGATCCGGTTGGCGGCCACCACGCCCTGCAGCGCCGAGGCCTCGGTGACCACCGAGCGCGGCAGGTCGCCGAGGTCGCCGCTGCGCTCGGTCACGTCGGCGGCGCCCAGGGGTTGCCCGGCTTCGATCGCTCGCGCGGCGACGAAATAGCGGCCTTCGACCGCGACCTGGGCCGGCACGAAGCGGGTCCAGGATTTGTCGCCGCGGCAGCGCAGGCCGATGGAGATGCGGCCACGCGGTGCGGTGCCGTGGGGCAGGAAGGCCTCGAAGTCGTCGCAGGGCGGCAGCGTGCCGGCGGCCTGGGTGCTGAAGCTGACCTTGCCGGGCAGTCCGGCGGTCTGCTTCTGCAGCAAGTCTTCGATCGCCGTCCGTGCGCCCTCGGGCAGCGGCGCCGCCGCGATGGAGGAGGCGCCCGCCATGGCCATCAGGCCGGGCAGCGCGAAGCGCAGGAAGCGGGTCCGGGAGGGACGGTGTTGCATGGGAGTGCCTCGGGAAGCGCGGGTGGGATACAGAAAGAAGGGGAAACGCACCGGCGCCGGGTCATTCTAGGAACGGACCCCTCGGCGCGAAGCGGCGAAGTGCTGGCGAAAACCCTCTTTGTTCCGCCCATTGCAAACGCGATGCATGCATAGACTCGCTTTCCATCTGTCGCCATGCCGTCTTGTGCGGACGCGACGCCAACCGATGGAACCCCATGATCGACAAGCTCGATGCGGCACTTGCCTTCAACCGCGAAGCCCTCAATCTCCGGGCCCAGCGCCAGGAAGTGCTGGCGGCCAACATTGCCCACGCCGACACGCCGAACTACAAGGCGCGTGACTTCGATTTCGCCAGCCGGTTGACTCAGGCGATGGAACAGGGCCGGCAGTCGCAGTCCTTCGCGCTGGCGACGACCTCGTCGCGCCACCTGGCCGGCGAGTCGAAGACGCTGCCCGACCAGGACCTGCTCTATCGCGTGCCGAGCCAGTCGAGCATCGACGGCAACACGGTCGAGATGGATGCCGAGCGCATCAACTTCGCCGACAACGCGCTGCGCTACGAGTCGAACCTGACGGTGATCAACGCCAAGATCAAGTCGCTGCTGTCGGCTGTCCAGCAGTAAGCGGCAGGAACAAGAAAGAACGCCATGCCGCTTCCCAGTGCTTCGATGAACATCTTCAACGTGGCGGGTTCCGCCATGGCCGCGCAGTCCCAGCGCATGAACGTGACCGCGAGCAACCTCGCCAATGCCGAAAGCGTGGCCGGCCCCGATGGCCAGCCCTACCGCGCCAAGCAGGTGGTGTTCGAGGTCGCGGCCTCGGGCCAGCAGGACATCGGCGGCGTCAGGGTCGCCGGTGTGATCGAGGACTCCGCGCCCGCCAAGCTGGTCTTCGACCCCAAGAATCCGCACGCCAATGCCGATGGCTATGTCGCGATGCCCAACGTCAATGTGGTCGAGGAGATGACCAACATGATCTCGGCCTCGCGCAGCTACCAGGCCAATGTCGAGGTCCTCAACACCGCCAAGACGCTGATGGTCAAGACATTGACCATCGGCCAGTAACAACACCCGAGAAAGCGCATATGGCAATCACCGATACCTCCTCCATTACCGGCGCCAACGCGGCCAGCGCAGCGGCCAGCACCGCCAGCGTCGCCAATGCCGACAGCGAGCAGCGCTTCCTGAAGCTGCTGGTGACGCAGCTCAACAACCAGGACCCGCTCAATCCGATGGAGAACGCCGAGCTGACTTCGCAGCTGGCACAGATGAGCACGGTGAGCGGCATCGAGAAGCTCAACAGCACGCTGTCGGGCCTGGTGAGCCAGACCGGCTCCAACCAGGTGCTGCAGGCGGCCTCGCTGATCGGCTACAACGTGCTGTCGCCCGGCAACACGCTGGCCACCAAGGATCCGGAGGCGGGCAAGGACCCCGCGGCGCAGGCCTTCGCCGTGCAGCTGCCGGGCACGGCCGCCGACGTCGAGATCAAGATCGTCGACGCCTCGGGCAAGACCGTGCGCACGATCGAGGCCGGCGCCATGACCGAAGGCGTGAACGCCGTCACCTGGGACGGCAAGGACGACGCCGGCAACGCGGTGCCCGCGGGCAGCTACAAGTTCACGGTGGCTGCGAGCAACAGCGGCACCGCCGTGGAAGCCACGGCACTGACCTTCGCGCAGGTCGCGGCGGTCAAGCAGGGCACCGGCGGCGTCACGCTCGAACTGGCATCAGGCCAGAGCATCGCGCTGTCCGACGTGCGGATGTTCCTCTGAGGAGCGTCGCGCGCTTTCATCCGGCGGCGGCTTTCCGGCTGCTGGCCTTCTCTTCAATGCTTCGAACCAAGGATTCATCATGAGCTTCTCCCAGGGCGTCAGCGGGCTCGGCGTGGCCGCCGCGAACCTCGATGTGATCGGCAACAACATCGCCAATTCGGGCACCATCGGCTTCAAGTCGGCGGCCGCGACCTTTCAGGACATCTATGCGGGCTCGCGCATCGGGCTCGGTGCCTCGGTGTCCGGCGTGGTGCAGAACTTCACGCAGGGCGTGACGCAGACCAGCAGCCGACCCCTGGACGTCGCGATCCTCAGCGGCGACGGCTTCTTCCGCATGACCAGCACCAGCGGCGAAGTCATGTACTCGCGCAACGGCCAGTTCACCAAGGACAAGGACGGCTACATCGTCAATTCCGGCGGCCTGCGCCTGACCGGCTACGGCGTGAATGCCAGCGGCGGCATCAACGGCGGCACGCCGTCGGCGATCCAGATCCCGACCCAGGCCATGACGCCGAATGCGACCACCAGCGTCGACGCCGAGTTCAATCTCGATGCGCGCAACACGGTGCCGGCCACGACGCCGTTCGATCCCACCGATTCGGCCACCTTCAACTATTCCAACGCCGCCGGCCCGATCTACGACTCGCTGGGCAATGCGCATGACCTGTCGGTCTACTTCGTGAAGACCGGCGCCAATGCCTGGAGCGTCTACGGCACGGCCGACGGCGCGCCGATCAACGGCGGTGCCGCGTTGTCCGCCATGACCTTCGACACCAACGGCAACCTCACGGCGCCCGCGGGCGGCGCGATCACGCTGCCGGCGCTGAATTTCGCCAACGGCTCGTCGCCGGTCAACATCAATGTCGACCTCAGCGGCACGACGCAGTTCGGCACCGCCAACGGCATGAGCAAGCTGAGCCAGGACGGCTACACCTCCGGCGTGCTGACCTCGTTCTCGATCAACCCGGACGGCACCATCACCGGCAAGTTCTCCAACGAGCAGTCCAAGCTGATGGGCCAGGTCGTGCTGTCGTCCTTCGCGAACCCGAACGGGCTCGAGCCGAAGGGCGACAACATGTATGCCGAGACGCAGGCCTCGGGCGCGGCCCTGACCAGCACGCCGGGCGAAGGCACCAAGCAGGGCTCGCTGGCCGCGGGCGCGCTCGAAGCCTCCAACGTCGACCTGACCGCGGAGCTGGTCAATCTGATCGTCGCGCAGCGCAACTACCAGGCCAATGCGCAGACCGTCAAGACCCAGGACCAGGTCATGCAGACGCTGATGAACATCCGCTGAGGCGGAGTTCCGAACCGTCGCAGTCCCTCAACAGCAGGAGCACACAGTGGATCGAATGTTGTATGTCGCCATGAGCGGCGCCAAGCAGGCCATGGAGCAGCAGGCCTCGGTCGCCAACAACATGGCGAACGTCTCGACTCCGGGCTTCCGGGCGCAGATCAACACCTTCCGCGCGGTGCCGGTGGTCGGCGAGGAGGCACCGACGCGCGCCTTCGTCGCCGCGACCACGCCGGGCGCCGACTTCAGCCACGGGCCCTTGACCGAGACCGGCCGCGACCTCGACGTCGCGGTGCGCGGCGAGGGCTGGCTGGTGGTGCAGGCGCCGGGCGGCGGCGAGGCCTACACCCGGGTCGGCAACCTGCAGGTCGGTGCCGATGGCCAGGTGATGACGATGGGCGCACGGCCGGTGGTCGGCGACGGCGGGCCGCTGGTGATCCCGCCCGGCTCGACCGTGACGATCGCCTCCGACGGCTCGATCGCGGCCCGTGGCCCCGGCGATCCCGCAACGGGCGTGCCCGAGGTCGGCCGCCTGAAGCTGGTCAACCCGCGCAACGCCGACCTGGTGCGCGGCGACGACGGCCTGTTCCGCATGCGCGATGGGCTGCCGCCGGCCCAGGCCGACGACAGCGTCGTCGTCGCCGCCGGCATGGTCGAGGGCAGCAACGTCAATCCGGTCGAGGCCATGGTGGCCATGATCGCCAACGGCCGCAGCTTCGAGATGCAGATGAAGTCGATCCAGACCGCCGACACCAACGCCCAGTCGGCCAACAAGCTGCTGGCCTACGGCTGAGCCGCAAACCCCCTCGCAGGAGTAATTCAATGATTCGTTCCCTCTACGTGGCCAAGACCGGCCTCGAAGCCCAGCAGACGCAGCTCGATGTCGTGTCCAACAACCTGGCCAACGTCGGCACCACGGGCTTCAAGCGCAGCCGCGCGGTGTTCGAGGACCTGATGTACCAGAACCTGCGCCAGGTCGGCGGCCAGACCTCCGACCAGACGCGTCTGCCCTCCGGCCTGCAGGTCGGCACCGGCGTGCACGTGGTCGCGACCGAACGCATCCATGCGCAGGGCAACATGACCAAGACCGACAACCCGAAGGACGTCGCGATCAACGGCTCCGGCTTCTTCCAGGTGCTGATGCCCGACGGCACCACCTCCTACACCCGCGACGGCTCGTTCCAGACCGACCGCGACGGCCAGCTGGTGACCGCCAGCGGCTTCACGATCCAGCCGGCGATCACGATCCCGCAGAACGCAACCAGCATGACCGTCGGCCGCGACGGCATCGTCACGGTCACCCAGGCCGGCAGCACGGCCACGGTGCAGGTCGGTCAATTGCAATTGGCCACCTTCCTGAATCCGGCCGGCCTCGAGAGCAAGGGCGAGAACCTCTACAACGAAACCGATTCGTCCGGTGCGCCGAATCTCGTGAACCCGGGCCTCGACGGCGCCGGCATCCTGAGCCAGGGCTACACCGAGGCCTCGAACGTCAACGTGGTCGAGGAGCTGGTCAACATGATCGCGACGCAGCGCGCCTACGAGATCAACAGCAAGGCGGTCCAGAGCTCCGACCAGATGCTGCAAAGGCTGGCACAACTGTGATCACCCCCAGGCTTGCCCACTTCGTGTGGCCGCCCACCCCCTCGCCGGGGGCAACACCAGCGGCCCGGCAAAGCCGGTTCCGCGGTGTTCCTGGAATGGGACCGCTGCTTGCGATGGGTGCGGTGCTGCTGGCCACGGGCTGCGCGCAGATTCCGCGCGACCCGCTGGTGCACCAGCCGATGACGGCGCGTGCCGAGCCGCAGCCGATCTCGCCGGTGCGTGCCGCCAGCGGCTCGATCTTCCAGGAGACCAATCGCAGCGTCGCGCTGTTCGAGGACCGCCGGCCGCGCAACGTCGGCGACATCCTGACCATCGTCATCAGCGAGAAACTCAACGCGACCAAGAACTCGGGTGCCAACGCAAGCCGCGACGGCAGCGCCAGCATCGCCTTCGCCGCCATCCCGAAGTTTCTCAGTGGCCTGCTGACCGGCCAGGACGCCAAGATGAACGGCACCAACGCGCTGACCGCCAAGGGCGGCGCCAACGCCGCCAACACCTTCACCGGCGTGATCACGGTCACGGTGGTGGACGTGCTCGGCAACGGCAACCTGCTGGTCAGCGGCGAAAAGCAGATGGGAATCAACCAGGGGACCGAGTTCATCCGCTTCTCGGGCGTGGTCAACCCGCGCACCGTCAGCGGCAACAACACCGTGCTGTCGACCCAGGTGGCCGATGCGCGTATCGAGTACACGGCCAAGGGCTACATCGACGAAGCGCAGACGATGGGCTGGATGCAAAGAATCTTCTTGAACGTGATGCCGTTCTGACCATGACCCACCTGTTCGAACTCCTCCCCGCGCGCATGCGCCATGCCGGCCTGGTCATTCTCGCCCTGTGCACGCTCGCGGCCTGCCTGCCGGCCAAGGCCGAGCGCCTGAAGGAACTGGCCAGCATCCAGGGCGTGCGCGACAACCCGCTGATCGGCTACGGCCTGATGGTGGGCCTGGACGGCACCGGCGACCAGACCATGCAGACGCCGTTCACGACGCAGAGCCTGAACAACATGCTGCAGCAGCTCGGCATCACGGTGCCGCAGGGCGTCAACATGCAGCTGAAGAACGTCGCGGCCGTGATGGTCACGGCCCAGCTGCCGTCGTTCGCGCGGCCCGGGCAGAACATCGACGTCACCGTGTCGTCGATGGGCAATGCCAAGAGCCTGCGCGGCGGCACCCTGCTGATGACGCCGCTCAAGGGCGTCGACGGCGCGGTGTATGCCTTCGCGCAGGGCAACATGGTGGTCGGCGGCGTCGGCGCCTCGGCCAACGGCAGCAAGGTGCAGATCAACCAGCTGAACGCGGGCCGCATTCCAGCCGGCGGCACGGTCGAGCGGGTGGTCGAGTCGGCAGTCGGCGGCGAGGGCAGCTTCACCCTCGAACTCATGCGCTCCGACTTCGGCACCGCCGAGCGCACGGTCGAGGCCATCAACCGTCAGTTCGGCAGCGGCATGGCCGAAGCCGTCGACGCCCGCGTGATCCGGGTGCGAGCCCCGGTGTCGCCGCAGGACCGGGTCGGCTTCCTGGCGCGGCTCGAGGGCCTGGAAGTCACGCCGACCCAGGCGGTGGCGAAGGTCGTGATCAATGCGCGCACCGGTTCGGTGGTGATGAACCAGGCGGTCCGCGTGAACGACTGCGCGGTGGCGCACGGCAGCCTGTCGGTGGTCATCAATACCGAGCCGCTGGTGAGCCAGCCGGGTCCGTTCTCGAGCGGCCGGACGGTGACCTCGGCGACCTCGGAGATCTCGATCAACCAGCCCGGTGGTGCGCTGCAGATGATTCGCGGCGGCGCCTCGCTGGCCGACGTGGTCAAGGGCCTCAACACCCTGGGCGCCAATCCGCAGGACCTGGTGTCGATCCTGCAGGCCATGAAGTCGGCCGGCGCACTGCGCGCCGAGCTCGAGATCATCTGAGGCCGGGCATGGCGATTTCTGCAGCCAACACATGGACAGGGGGCGACGCGCCCAGCCGGGCCGGTGCGCTCGACCAGCGCTTCGCCCTCGACGTCCAGGGCGTCGATGCATTGCGGCGCACCGTGCGCACCTCGCCCGAGGAAGGCCTCAAGCAGGTCTCTCGGCAGTTCGAGGCGATGTTCATGAACATGGTGCTCAAGAGCATGCGCGAGGCGACGCCCTCCAGCGGCCTGCTCGACGGCCAGAACCAGAAGATCTACACCTCCATGCTGGACCAGCAGCTGTCGCAGAACCTCTCGGGTCGCGGCCTGGGGCTGGCCGAGGCCATGCTGGCGCAGCTGCAGAGGGCCGCGGCATCGGGCGTGGACGACGGCGAGCCGAATCCTGCGCGCACGTCGCTGGCGCCGCGCGGCGGCCTGCCGCTGCCGCCGCAGGCCGGCATCCCGCTGGGCTCGGCGCCGTCGCAGGCCGCATCGGCGGGCCGCCTCGACCTGAGCGCCTACCAGGTCAACAACGATCGCTCGGGCGGCGCTGCGGGCGCGGTCGCTTCCCTGCAAGGCCAGGTCGACAGCTTCGTCAACCGCATGGGCGCTTCGGCCCAGGCCGCCAGTGCCGCCAGCGGCGTGCCGGCGCCGCTGATCCTGGCGCAGGCCGCACTCGAATCCGGCTGGGGAAAGCGCGAGATCCGCGCCGACGACGGCACGCAGAGCTTCAACCTGTTCGGCATCAAGGCCGACCGCAGTTGGCAGGGGCCGGTGGTCGAGACCACCACGACCGAGTACGTCGACGGCGAGCCGCAGCGCGTCCGCGCCAGGTTCAGGGCCTACGGGTCCTACGAGGAGGCCTTCACCGACTACGCACGCTTCATGACGCGCAATCCGCGCTATGCCAACGTGCTGGCGACCGACGACCCGACCGAAGCCGCGCATGGCCTGCAGCGAGCGGGCTACGCGACCGATCCGCAGTACGGCCAGAAACTGGTTCGCATCATGCAGAAGTTCGGCTGACCGGCGGTCGTTCGGCTGCTTTCCACTCTTTGAACAACCCTTCACATCCCACCCAAAGGAATCCCATGGCAGAGATCACGAGCCTTCAATCCCATGCGGCCGGCGCCGCCGCAGCGGCCCTCGCAAACGCGAATGCAAACCGCCTGGAGGTGGTCACCTTCACCCTGGGCGACGAGGAGTACGGGATCGACATCCAGAAGGTTCAGGAGCTGCGGGGGTACGACGCGGTGACGCGGATCGCGAACGCGCCGGAGTACATCAAGGGGGTGGTGAACCTGCGGGGGATCATTGTTCCGATCATCGACATGCGGATCAAGTTTGCGCTGGGGACGCCGAGCTATGACCAGTTC
>NZ_JBFUCJ010000065.1:0-39300 GCF_056405295.1 Variovorax sp. P1_H2
GCAGCGACCCACACGCAGTGGGGGAGCGTGGGGGCTCAGTCAGGCCGGCGCCGGGCCGCCCCAAGGCGGCCTGCGACCCCCTCGGGGGGCAGCGACCCACACGCAGTGGGGGAGCGTGGGGGCTTCATCATTCATCGTCGCGCACCCGGTACTGCCCCATGAGCGTCTGCTGGGTGGCGGGCGGCACCGCCTCGTAGTGCGACAGCGCGATGGTGTAGCGGCCCTGGCCGCTGGTCATGGCGTTCAGCCGCGACTGGTAGCTGGCCAGCTCCGACATCGGCACCTGGCCGCGGACCAGCACCGTGCCGGCACCGCCATTCGCGGTGCCCGTGACCAGCCCGCGGCGCGAGGACAGGTCGCCGGTGACGTCGCCGATCGCATGGTCGGGCGCGGCGATCTCGATCTGCACGATCGGCTCCAGCACGATCGGCCGCGCCGCCCGGATCGCGGCCATGAAGGCCTTGCGCCCGGCGGTCGCGAAGGCGATGTCCTTGCTGTCGACGCTGTGGTGCTTGCCGTCGTGCACCACCACGCGGATATCGACCACCGGATAGCCGGCGATGGCGCCCGAGAGCAGCACTTCGCGCACGCCCTTCTCGACCGCCGGGATGAACTGGCCCGGGATCGCCCCGCCCTTGACCTCGTCGGCGAACTCGAAGCCGCCGCCGCGCGCCAGCGGCTCGATGCGCAGGAAGACCTCGCCGAACTGGCCGGCGCCGCCGGTCTGCTTCTTGTGGCGGTGGTGGCCCTCGGCCGGGGCAGTCACGGTCTCGCGGTAGGCGATGCGCGGCGGCCGGGTGTCGACGTCGAAGCGGTAGACCTCGCGCAAGCGCTCGAGCATCACGCGCAGGTGCAGCTCGCCAAGGCCGTAGATGATGGTCTCGTTGGTGGCCACCACATGCTCGACGCGCAGGCAGGGGTCCTCGGCAACCAGCTTGCCGAGGATCTCCCAGGCCCGCTGCTCGTCGCCGTGGCGCTTGGGCTCGACCGCCAGGCCATGCACCGGCACCGGGAAGGCCAGTGGCGCCAGGTGCACGTGGTCGTCCTCGGCGGCGTCGTGCAGCACGGCGTCGTAGTGGATCTCCTCGACCTTGGCCACCGCCACGATGTCGCCCGGCAGCGCCCGCGACACCTCGACGTGGTCCTTGCCCTGGAGCATGAACAGGTGGCCGACCTTGAAGGGCTTGCGGCCATCGCCGACGTAGAGCTGGCTGTCGCGCGTGACCGTGCCCTGGTGGACGCGGAAGATCCCGAGCTTGCCCACGTAGGGATCGACCGTGACCTTGAAGACATGCGCCAGCACATGCAGCGAGGGGTCGGGCAGGGCCTGCATCGGCTGCGCGGCCGCGCCCTCGCCAAGCAGGAAAGCGGGCGGGTTGGCCTCGGTCGGATCGGGCAGCAGCCTGACGACCACGTCGAGCAGTTCCGAAAGGCCGGCGCCGCTGCGGGCCGAGACGAAGCAGACCGGGATCAGGTGGCCTTCGCGCAGGGCCTGCTCGAGCGGTGCATGCAGCTCGGCGGCATCGACGTCGCCCTCGGACAGGTAGCGGTCGACGAAGGCCGCGTCGACCTCGACCACCTGCTCGACCAGGGCCCGGTGCGCGTCCTCGACGCTGCCGATGTCGGACTGCCCCTCGCGATTGAAGAAGCAGTCGATGACCTGCGTGCCGCCGGCGGCCGGCAGGTTCAGCGGCAGGCATTCGCGCCCGAAGGCGGCCTGGATCCGCGCCAGCAGGCTGGCCAAGTCGACGCCCTGGGTGTCGATCTTGTTGACGATGACCATCCGCGACAGATGCCGCTCGGCGGCATAGGCCATCATCCGCAGCGTCATCGGCTCGATGCCGGTGGCGGCGTTGACGACCACCGCCGCAGTCTCCACGGCCTCCAGCGGAGGCAGGCTCTGGCCGAGGAAGTCGGCCCCGCCCGGCGTGTCGATGAAGTGCACCCGCGTGCCGGCATGCATCAGGTGCATCACCGAGGCATTGAGCGAATGCTGCATGCGGCGCTCGAGGGGGTCGTGGTCGCTCACGGTGGTGCCGCGCTCGACGCTGCCGCGGGCGCCGATGGCACCGGCCTCGTGCAGCAGGGCCTCGGCGAGGGAGGTCTTGCCGGCGGCGGAGGCGCCGACGAGCGCCAGGGTTCGCACCGCTTCCATTTCGGCCGTCTGGCCGTTCGATCGGCTTGGCATGGGCTGTCTCCTCGGCGCCTGGGCGCGTCGGCCCAGCGTACGGGATCGGACGCCGCGACGCAAGCCGGCCAGCGCATGCCGGAAAATGGCCGCCATGGCACTCCCGACCGATTCCGCCTCCGACAACGCCGGCTACGGGCGCCGCGACTTCATGGTCGTCAAGATCCCGGTGGTCGAGGACGTGGACGACCGCTGGCACCAGCGCGAGGAACGCATCGATGAGGCGCTGCGCGGCCGCGGCATCGGCTCGGTACTCGGCTGGGGCGACTCGCTGGGCGAAGCGACGCCCCGCGGTCGACGCCGGGTTGCCTTCACCCGGGTCGACATCGACGTCTCGGATATCGCCGCCGGGCGGGCGCTGCTGCAGTCCGCACTGCCGACAATCGGCGTGCCGCCGGGCACCGAGATCCACTATTCGATCGGGCGGGTCCGGTTCGCCGACATCTATACGCCGCCGGACTGGCTGCTGGAGCAGCCGCAGGTCCCTTAGGGCCTGTTCACACTATTTCCTGGGTCGCGAAGGCCTGCGGGTTGCCGGGCCAAGGGGCCCCCTCAGTCGCCGCGCAACGCCGCGATCTGCTCCGCATGGGCGCTCTCGATGCGCTGCAGCCGGGCCTGGCGCGCCGCCTCGCTGACCCATTGCGCATTGAGTGCGCTCTGCTTCGCGAGCTGGTATTGCAGCGTGGCGGCCGGCAGCAGCGCCCTGTTGTCGGCCGCGACATAGCCCAGGGAGGCGCGCAGCCCCTTCAGCACCTCGCGCTGGGCCTCGGCACGCGGTCCCTGGCCGCGCCCGTAGCCGGCCAGGAAGCCGCGCAGCTTCTTCTGCAGTTCCGGCGGAAGGTCGGCGCGCACCACGAACTGCGCCGGTGGCGTCGGCTCCGACCGCCAGATCACCTGCAGGCGCTCGGCCTCGACCGGGAACTGCTCGCGGAAGCGCTCGAAATCGGTGGTGTTGTTGGTCGCCACGTCGGCATCGCCATTGGCCACCGCCAGCGCCGTGGCCTGGTGGGTGCCGACGATCTCGCTCTTGAAGCGGGTCTCCATCACGATCCGGTTCGGCAGGAACAACTGGACCTGCGGCAGGATGAAGCCCGACACCGACCGGCTGTCGCCGCGCGCCAGGCGCCATTGCTCGGGATGGGCAAGCAGGTCCTGCAGCGTGTTGCGCGGACCGCTCTTGCGCACCAGCAGCACGGCCCGGTGGTCGGGCGTGCCGGGGTGCCGCCGCACCTGGGCCAGGACGTTCATGCGCCGCTGGACGACGGCGTCGAGCGCGAGCTGGGCCGACAGGAGGCTCAGATCGACCTGGCGCTGCCGGATGGCCTCGCCCAGGGATTCGTAGCTGACGGCCGAATGCACCGTCACGGGCCGGCCGATCGCGCGGCTCATGTCGGCCAGCAGCGGTGTCCAGTTCTCGCGCGACTCGACCACGCCGCCGATCGGCAGCACGCCGAATCGCAGCTCGTCCGCCGGCGACGGCAGGACGCCCTCGGCCCCGGCCATCGCATGCCAAGCCAGCGCGGCCGCCAGCGCCAGACGCGCGATGGCGAGCATCCGCGATCTCAGCATGCGGTCACGGCGCCGCCGCGCGCAGCGCCGCCACCTGTTCGGCATAGGTGGACTCGATGCGCTGAAGCCGCGCCTGGCGCGCCGCCTCGTTGACCCACTGCGACGTCATGGCGCTCTGCCGTGCCAACTGGTAGGCCAGCTTGGCGGCCGGCAGCAGCGAGCTGTTGTCGGCCGCGACGAAGCCGGCCAGGTCATGCAGCGACTTCAGCACCGCCCGCTCGCCGTCGCCGCGCGGGCCCTTGCCGCGGGCGTACTCGACCAGGAAGGCCTGCACCTTCTTCTCGAACTCGGGACCGTAGTCGCGCCGGATGACGATCTGCGCGTGCGGGATCAGCTCCGACTCCCAGATCACCTGCAGGCGATCGGCCTCGGACGGGAACTGCTGCCGGAAGCGCTCGAAGTCGGCCGTGTTGTTGGTGGCGACATCGGCCTCGCCGTTGGCCACCGCGAGCGCGGTCACCTGGTGGGTGCCGACCAGCTCGCTGCGAAAGCGGGTCTCCATCGCGATGTGGTTCGGCAGGAAGAGCTGCAACTGGGGCACGATGAAGCCCGACACCGAACGGCTTTCGCCGCGCGCCAGGCGCCAGTTCTCGGGCTCGGCCAGCAGGCTCTTGAGGGTGCTGCGGGGGCCTGACTTGCGCGCCAGCAGCAGCGCGCGGTAGCCGGGCAGCCCGTCATGGCGGGTGACCTGCGCCAACACCTTCATGCGACGCAGCGTCACGGCATCGAGCGCCATCTTGCCGGACAGGAAGGCCATGTCGACCTGGTTGCGCTGGATCGCCTGCTCCAGGGCCTCGTACGAGGTCACCGACAGCATCGTGACCGGACGACCGATGGCGCGCTGCAGGTCCGCCAGCAGCGGCTCCCAGTCGTTGCGCGACTCGAAGGCCCCCCCCAGGGGCAGGATCCCGAAACGCATGGGACCGGAGGTCTCGGTGCCGCCGACGGTCTGCGCCGCCACCCCGAGCTGCCACCCGAGCAGGACGGCGAGCCCCGCGCGCAGCAGCCAGGCCCGCACGCGCAGCACCCCGGCGCCGACCCGATCCGGTCGGGTGGCCTCGGGGACAGGGAAGGCGCGGAAGGCGCAAGGGACGGGAAGCTGCATCTTTCTGGAACACATCGGCCGGACCGCGGCCCAGAACGAGCTGGTCAAAGTGGTGCCGCCTACAACACAATTAGAAACCAACTTAAGCGTTAAACGTGTCATTTTCCTCATTCCATGCGCATTTGCGGACCGTCCGATGGCTGATCGCCACAGCCACCTCCGCTCCTCGATGAGCTGGTCGTTCCGCGCCCTTCGCCTGCTGGCGGGCCTGACGCTGGCGCAGCAGCTCGTCCTGCTGGCGCTGCTGCCCGCCACCGTCGCGACCCTGGGCGCGATTGCGGTGCTGACGCGCCAGCACCTGGAGAACCTGACCGAACTGATGCGCGCCAATGCCCAGACCGTGGCGCTGCAGGTCGCGACCGTGGCGCAGTCGCAGATGCAGCACCTGGACCGCCGGGCCCTGCAGCGCACGGCGCAGTCGGGCAGCTACCAGCCGCACGTGCAGCAGGTCCAGATCTGGTCGGAAGAGGGGGAAATCGTCGCCAATTCGGAAACCGTGGACCGGCAGCGCGGGGAAGGCCTGCAGGTGGTCGCGCCGATCACCGGCGAGGACGGCAAGCACAACGGCAAGGTGATGGTCGAGATGAGCCTCGACGCGGTGACGAGCGCCAAGCGGGCGGTCTGGTTCAAAGTCGTGCTGGTGCTCGGCGCCAGCCTGCTCGGGGTCGGGCTGGCGGGCTGGTGGGCGGCGCGGCGCATCAGTGCGCCGATCCAGGCGCTCGGCGAGGCGGTCGACCGGTTGGGCGCCGGCGAGGACGCACAGGTGGAGGTCGAGGGCACGGCCGAGGTGCGGCGGCTGCAGCACGGCTTCAACCTGGCGGCACGCGCCCTGCTCGACAGCCGCAACCAGCTCGAGAGCCGCATCTTGCATGCGACCGCCGAACTGGCCAGCAAGAACAAGCAGCTCGAGGTCGCCAGCCAGGCCAAGACGCGGCTGCTGGCCGCCGCCAGCCACGACCTGCGGCAGCCGCTGCACGCGCTGACCCTGTTTTCGGACGGGCTGGCCAAGGGCGAGACCGATCCGGTGCGGCTGCAGCGCATCGGCCATATCCGCGAGTGCGTCGAGTCGCTGGACCGGCTGTTCTCGGAGCTGCTGAACCTCTCGCAGCTGGACGCCGGCGTGCTGCAGCCGCACTGGACCGATTTCGCGCTCGACACCCTGTTCGACGAGATCAGTCGCAATTTCCGCGCCGTGGCGGAGCAGAAGAACCTTCGGCTGGTGGTGCGCAAGACCGATGCCTGGGTCCGCTGCGACTACGTGATGCTGTCGCGCATCCTCAACAACCTGGTGTCGAACTCGCTGCGCCACACCACCGAGGGCGGCATATTGGTCGGTGCGCGGCGGCGCGGCAAGTCGATCCGCATCGACGTCTGGGACACCGGCATCGGCATCGCGCCCCATCACCAGCCGCGGGTCTTCGAGGAGTTCTACCAGGTCGAGCCGCAGGGAGGGCAAGGCAGCCGCGAGGCGCGCGGCATGGGCCTGGGCCTGGCGACCGTGCAACGGCTCGCGGCCCTGCTGAACACCCGGGTCGAACTCATTTCGCGGCCGAACAAGGGCACCTGCGTGCGCGTTCCGGTGCGGGCGGTGGAGCCCCCGCCGGTGCCGGCGCCATCGCCCGTGCAGCCGGCCGGCATGCCGGCCGAGGAGGACCGCAGCCTGGCCGACGTCATGGTGCTGGTGATCGACGACGAACGCACCATCCTCGAGGGCTTGCAGGTCGTGCTGACGAACTGGGGCGCGCGGGTGATGGCCGCCCAGAGCCGCGCCGAGGCCCTGGCGCTGGCCGACGCCTGGGTCCGCCCGCCCGACGTCGTGGTGAGCGACCTGCTGCTGCAGGGCGGCGACAACGGCCTCGACGTGCTCGCCGCGCTGGAGCGCCATCCGCGCGGCATCGGGCCGTCGACCGCGCGTCTGCTGGTGACCGGCGAGACCAAGCCCGACCGCCTGCGCGAAGTTGCCGGCGCCGGTGTCGCGGTGCTCTACAAGCCGGTGTCGCCGCGGGTGCTGCGCCAGGCGATACAAGCCCAGCTGGCCACGGTGCAAAGCGCCCTCGCGACCGCGGCCTGAACGCCTGTACGTCGTCCGGCATAGACCGACAGGCCGCGAAATTCCCACCTGCCGCCCCGCAACGCGGCAGGCCGCAGCAGGGCATAAGCCCTCTGCCTTATCGCGCCCAAACAGCCGCCTCCATACATTGGATCCCTCACCCTCCGCGAATGCAGTCCATGCTTGCGAACCGTCTCCCCACGCTGCTGCGAAGGCAGCGCGACCTCCTGTTCATCGCCTGCGCAGCCTGGCTTTGCAGCGGCGCGCAGGCGGTCGGGCTCACGGTGCTGATGGCCGAAGCAACGGCCGCCCATACCGAATTCGTCCGCCAGCTGCGCGACACCCAGGACGCCGGCAGCCCCTTCACGGTCGTGCGTCTGGAAACCGGCGAAAGCACGGTCGAGGACGCCGCGGCGAGCACCGCGCCGACGGGCATCACGCTGGCCGTCGGACTGAGCGCCTCACGCACGGCGATCGAGCGGCCGGGCCAGGATCCGCTGGTGCTCGCGATGCTGAGCCGGCTCGACTACGAAAGCCTCAAGGGCGCGGCCGCCCTGCGGCGCCCGGAGCGCCAGATCGGCGTGCTGCTGCGCGAGCCGGCAATGGCCGACCAGCTGGCGCTGATCGATGCGGTGATGCCGAGCAAGCGCCGCCTCGGGATCGTCGCCACGGTCGAGTCGGAGCCGATCGTCAGCGAGCTGCACCGCGCCGCCCAAGGCTGGGACCTGCAGGTCGAATACGCGCCGGATGCCAAGTCGCTGGCCGCAGTGCTGCGGCTGCTGGTGTCGCGCAGCGACGCGCTGCTGGTGCTGCCCGACAAGATCGGCGACAGCCAGGCCGCCACGCTGGCGGTGCTGCGCGCCGGCGCCAGCGCCGGCCTGCCGGTGTTCGGCACCAGCGACGGCCTGGTGCGTTCCGGCGGCCTGGCCGCCGCGGTGTCGACCCCGAGCCAGCTCGCCCGCCAGGCGCGCGGGCTCGGCCTCAAGCTGGCCGCGGCCAACGGCTCCGCCAGCGTGCGGATCGAGGCCGCGACGCCCGCCACGGTGCGCGTCAACGCCACCGTGGCGCGCGGCCTCGGCCTGCGCCTGCCCGAAGAACGCGAGCTGACCGCACGGGTCAGCGGTGTCCGATGAAACACCCCCGGAGTTCAACTGCGTTTCATCCGTCGCGAAAGGCGCGTGGCGCCATGGACCACTGAAATGAGCGCCCCCAGCCACCGCCTTCACGCCCCTGCCGCCATCGCCCGCCCGAGCGAACCGCCGGCGCCGGAGAGGCGCGCACTGGTGGTCGGCGCCAGCCTGCAGCGCGACCTGTTCCGGCTCGGCGTGCTGCCGTGCGTGGCGGTCGCGCTGGCGCTCACCGGCTGGTTCACCCACAGCCGCCTGAGCACCCTGGAGGCTGCCTTCGATGCCGAGGGCGAAGCGGTGGCGCGCCAGGTGGCCGCGATGTCCGACCTGAGCCTCTTCGCCGGCGACCTGCCGGCGCTGCAGAACGTCGCCAATGCGGCGCTGCGCGGCGGCCAGGTGACCCGGGTCGAGATCAGCAACAGCGCCGGCGTCTATGTCACGGCCGGCCCGAAGACCGCACCGCTGGCGCAGTTGCGCATGTTCACGGCCCCGGTCACGCTGCGCGAAGCCTCGCGCGCCAGCGCCTTCGCACCGGCCGGTTCGACGGTGGCCGGCGAGACGCCGATCGGTCTGGTGCAGACCTTCCGCGACACCACCGCCTACGACCGCGAACGCACCCGTTCGCTGATGGCCGGCATCGGCATCGCGATGATCGCGCTGCTGGCCGCCTGGGCCTGGGTGCGCCACACGGCGCGCGCCATCGCCCAGCCGCTGCGCCGCATCTCGCGCACGGTGGCGGCGCTGGAGGCGGGTCGATTCGACGCCCGCTGCAACGTGGTCGCCGAGGACGAGGTCGAGCGCGATCCGGCCGAACGCGCCCGACGCGCCCAGCACGAGTTCGCCAACCTGGCGCACGACATCAACCGCCTGGCCGTGCGGCTCCAGCGCAACCGGCAGCTGAGCGAGGAGCGGGTGCGCGAGGCCACTGCGGTCGCCTTGCAGCGCATGGCCGAGGCCGAACAGGCGGCGCTGTCGCGGGCCCGCTTCCTCGCGGCCGCGAGCCACGATCTGCGGCAGCCGCTGCACGCGATGGGCCTGTTCATCGACGGCCTGCTGCCCACCGCCTCGAGCGTGCAGCGCCCCGCCGTGCTGCGCCTGCAGGAGGCAACCGATTTCATGGGCGTGCTGCTCGACGACCTGCTGGAGATCTCGCGGCTCGACGCCCAGGTGCTGACGCCGGCGATCGCCGGCGTGTCGCTTGCCACGCTGTTCGACCAGCTCGAGGCCCAGCACGCCTCGTCTGCGGTCGCCGCCAGAGTGCGGCTGCTGTGGCGCGACCGCGGCCTGGCGGTGCGCAGCGACGCCGCGCTGCTGCTGCGGATCGTCGGCAACCTGGTCAGCAATGCGGTGCGCCACACGCCGCCCGAGGGCACGGTGCTGGTGACGGCGAGGCGCCGCGGCGGCGCGGTGCGGATCGAGGTGCGCGACAACGGCACCGGCATCGCGCCGATCCACCAGGCGCGCATCTTCGAGGAGTTCTACCAGGTCTCGAACACCGAGCGCGACCGCCGGCAGGGCTTCGGCCTCGGCCTCGCGATCTGCTCACGCATCGCCGCCTTGCTCGGCACCCGCATCACGCTGCGCTCCGCGCTGCAGGCCGGCAGCACCTTCGCGATCGAGTTGCCGCTGGCGAGCCCGCGCGAAGTGATGACCATGGCACCGGAACCCCCGGCCTCCGCAGCGCTGGCCGGCCTGCACTGCCTGATCGTCGACGACAACCCGGCCATCCTCGACGGCAGCCGCATATTGCTCGAGCAATGGGGCTGCCAGGTCGAATCCGCCTCCACCCGCGCCGGGGCCCTGGCACGGCTCGGGGCGGTAGGCGCGCACTTCGACGTGGTGCTGTGCGACCTGCAGCTGGCGCACGACGAAGACGGCATGGAAGTCATCGCGGCGGTGCGCCGGCTTCAGCCGGACGCGCTGCCTGTGCTGGTGTCCGGGGCCACCGGGCCCGAGGTGCTGCAGCGGCTGCGCAAGGGCGGTGTGATGCTGCTCACCAAGCCGGTGGCGCCGGCCAAGCTGCGAGCCCTGCTGTCGACCCTCCGCGGTGCAGTATCCGCCTGAGGGCCGTGCGCCGGCGCGGGCTACGCCTTGGGGGCGGCGCCATCCACTGTCAAGCGGACTCAGGCCGGCACGGCATCGAGCCTGGCCCGGTCCCAATGCCGGTGCTTCGCGATCGCCGCCACGAAGTCCTGCGCCACCCGCAGCGCCGCCGTGGTATCGCCGAGATTGGTGACCGGCGTCGCCGCCACCACGACGCCGGCCGGAGCGCTCTTCGGATCGGCGCCGACGCCCAGCGAGGCCAGCAGCTGCACGCCTTCTCCCACGGTGCAGATCGCCTTGCAGTGCTTGTAGGCCTCGCGCACGAAGTGCACCGCGTCGCCGTTCTGGGCCAGGGCCTTGACGCCCTCGGCACCGGCCGGCACCAGGACCGCATCGAACATCACCGAGGGCATGTTGACGAAGGTGGCGTCGACCTCGATCTGCCGCTTCGAGGCGCTGGCGATGGTGCCGAGCCGCGGACCGATGACCTTGCACCGGGCCCCGGCCTGCTCGATGCCCTCGCGGATCGCCTTGAGCGAGGCCGAGTCGATGCCGTCCTCCACCAGGATCGCGACCTTGCGCGTCTTGACCGATCCCCCCCCGGTGCCGGCCATGCTGAGCGCCGGCGACTCATCGATCGGCAGCGTGAAGCGATGCTCGCGGAAGCCGGCACGCCCTGCCGCCGCCTTGGGGTCGGGCGCCCTGATGCCCAGCACTTCGGCCACGCGCCGCGCCAGCTTCTCGTCGACGTGCGCCAGGTTGTCGACCATGCGCTGGCGCACCGCCGGCACTTCGACCTTCGACAGCTCGAAGCGGAAGGCCGCGATGATGTGCTCCTTCTCGGGTGCACTCTGGCTGTTGAAGAACAGCCGCGCCTGCGTGAAGTGGTCGTCGAAGGACGGACTGCGCCGGCGCAGCTTCGGCGGCTCGAGCGCCTCCGCAAAGGACTGGAAGCCGGCGCTTGCGCCGTCGACCCTGAACTCCTTGCCGTCGCCGAGCGAATTCGGCTCGTAGGCCACCTGGCCGCGCCCGATGGTCTGCCGGTGCATGCCGTCGCGCTGGAAGTTGTGGAACGGGCACACGCCCTTGTTGATCGGCAGCTCGTGGAAGTTGGCGCCGCCCAGGCGCGAGATCTGCGTGTCGGTGTAGGAGAACAGGCGGCCCTGCAGCAGCGGGTCGTTCGTGAAGTCGATGCCCGGCACCACGTGGCCCGGATGAAAGGCCACCTGCTCGGTCTCGGCGAAGAAGTTGTCGGGATTGCGGTTGAGCACCATGCGGCCGATGCGCTGGACCGGCACCATTTCTTCCGGAATGAGCTTGGTCGGATCGAGCAGATCGAAGCCGAAGGCATGCTCCTTGTCCTGCGCAATCAGCTGCACGCCGAGCTCCCACTCGGGGAAGTCGCCGTTCTCGATGGCCTCCCACAGGTCGCGGCGGTGAAAGTCGGCGTCCTTGCCGGCGATCTTCTGCGCCTCGTCCCAGGCCAGCCCGTGGACGCCGAGCTTTGGCTTCCAGTGGAACTTGACGAAATGGCTCTCGCCACGCGCATTGATGAAGCGGAAGGTGTGGACGCCGAAGCCCTCCATCATGCGCAGGCTGCGCGGAATGGCGCGGTCCGACATCGCCCACATCAGCATGTGGGTGGTCTCGGGCATCAGCGAGGCAAAGTCCCAGAAGGTGTCGTGCGCGCTCGCCGCCTGCGGCATCTCGTGGTGCGGCTCGGGCTTGACGGCATGGATCAGGTCGGGAAACTTCATCGCATCCTGGATGAAGAAGACCGGGATGTTGTTGCCCACCAGGTCGTAGTTGCCCTGCGGCGTATAGAACTTGACCGCGAAGCCGCGCACGTCGCGCACCGTGTCGGCGGAACCGCGCGAACCCGCCACGGTCGAAAAGCGCACGAAAACAGGCGTCTTCACGGCCGGGTCCCGCAGGAACTCGGCCGCCGTGAACTGCGACATCGACTTGTAGACCTCGAAATAGCCATGCGCGGCCGAACCGCGGGCGTGGACCACGCGCTCCGGGATGCGCTCGTGGTCGAAATGCGTGATCTTTTCGCGCAAGACGAAGTCTTCGAGCAGGGTCGGCCCGCGCTCCCCCGCCTTCAGCGAGTTGTGGTTGTCGGGGATCTGCAGACCCTGGTTGGTGGTGAGCCGGGCCGCGTTGTCGCTGGTGAACCCCGCCAGCTGCACCTGCTTGGCCTGGCTGCCATCGCTCGGCTTCGGGCGACGGCCAGCGGCGGCCTTGGTCTGTGAGCTCATCTGGGTTTCCTCGGGGTTCAAGAGAAGCGGTGCACGGCACGCACGGCACGCACGGCCTGCGCGCTCTCGCTTAGCTTAGGCTGGCTTCTGCGTGCGGGCCGTAGTGGCTGCACGCTCTCGCCTGTCGGCGCGGCGAGGGGTGCGCGGTAGGACCGCACCGACGCGTTCGCGCCACGGCCTACGCGGTATCGCGCGCCCCTGCCCACAAGGTGCGACGATGTGCTTCCTTACGATGGACCGCGAAAGTCGGCATCAAACCTGCTTTAGCTGCATTCCCCACCCCAAGGTCAGCGCACCATGCTCATCAAAATCGGTTTCGACATCGAGCTCGGGGTCAGCGCGCCGACCGCGCTCATCTACATGCTTCAGCTGCATCCTTCGCGTGCAGCCGACCTGCAGGGCAGCGAGAACCTCACGATCAGTCCGCCCCTGCGCACCGACCACTACACCGACAGCTTCAACAACCACTGCGCCCGTGTGGCCGTTCCCCTGGGTGTGAGCCGGGTGCGCCTGCGCAACGAGGCCGTGGTGTTCGATACCGGCTGGCCGGACCCGGTCAGCTACGGGGCGATCGAGCATGCGCCCGCGGATCTGCCGGTGGAGACGCTCCAGTTCCTGCTGCCGAGCCGCTACTGCGAGGTCGACAGCGAATTGCTGCAGTTCGCCTGGGCGCAGTTCGGCGGTGTGCCGCAAGGCTGGCAGCGCGTGCAGGCGATCTGCGACTTCGTGCACCGGCACCTGCGCTTCGACTACCAATGCGCACGCGCCACGCGCACTGCGCTGGAGGCCTTCCGCGAGCGCGTCGGCGTGTGCCGCGACTTCACGCAGCTGGCGATCACGCTGTGCCGCTGCATGAACATTCCGGCGCGCTATGTCACGGGCTACCTCGGCGACATCGGTATTCCACCGGTGCCGTATCCGATGGACTTCAGCGCCTGGTTCGAGGTCTACCTCGGCGACCGCTGGCACACCTTCGACGCCCGGCACAACACGCCGCGCATCGGCCGGGTGGTGATCGCGCGCGGGCGCGATGCGGCCGACGTGCCGATCACGATGGTGTTCGGCGCCAGCACGCTGGAGCGCTTCGAGGTGACGACCGACGAGGTGTTCGGGGTCACCGCCTGAGCGCCGCCGCGGCCGCAGGCCTGTTCATTGCGGCGTTCAAGCGCCGGCGAAGTGCGCCCCTGCGATCACGAACGGAAGCACCAGTTCGGGAATGAGGTAGGCAAGCCAGACCCCCCGGGGCTTGGGCAAGCCGACCTTGGCGATGGACACCAGGCGGCCGAAGCCCGCCAGCAGCACGCCCAGGGCGATCAGGTAGACGAGAAAGCCCTGCTGCCGGATGGTGATCGCAGCCCACAGGCAGATCAGGCCCATCGAGAAGTACACACCCGCCATGAAGCGATGGACGTTGTCCAGCCGCGGGTTGGTGTCCGGTTGCCCGAGGACCATCTGGACGGTGCCCCCGAACAAGGCGATGGCCGCCACCAGGAACAGGCAGGCTCGCACCACGATCTGGCTGACAAGGAGAGGGGTGTCGGCGGTCATTCGATGCTTCTCGCTCGATGGGGAAGGTGCACGCATTCTGCCCCTGCCCGGCAGCGATTCAGGGCGGCACGCAACCCAGCATCTTCATCGCCGGCCCGAGCGCCTTGCCTCGCTTCTCCATCCCCTCCCACGGCCCGTTGCCGACCGCCAGCCGATCGGCGATGTTCCGCACGGTCCATTGCGAAGCGCTGGTCAGCGCCGGCAGTTCGTCCCAGGCCAGCGGCACCGACACGCCGAGCCCCGGGCGCGAGCGCGCCGACCAGGCGCTGACCGTCGTGGCGCCGAAGCCGTTGCGCAGGTAGTCGACAAAGATCTTGCCGACACGATTGCGCGGACCGCTCTTGGCGACGAAGCGGTCCGGGATGGTGCTGGCCAGGTGCTGCACCACGGCTTGCGAGAACCCCTTCACCGCATCCCATCCGTAGTGCCGCTGGATCGGCACCAGCACATGCAGGCCCTTGCCGCCGCTGGTCTTCAGGAAGGCCGGCAGCCCGAGCTCGGTGAGCAAGGTCTGGACCAGCAGCGCCGCCTCCTGCATCCGCACCCAGGGCACGCCCTCCCCCGGGTCGAGGTCGAAGGTCATGCGGTCGGGCGTGGCGATCGCCTTCGAGCTCGCGTTCCAGGTGTGCAGCTCGATCACGTTCATCTGCGCCGCCGACAACAGGCCGCGCACGGTGTCGATCTGCAGCAGCGGATCGTGGCCGGGGTCGAGCGAAGGGTCGAGCAGCTTCACGCCCGGCATCTCGCCGTGCTGCGCATGCTTCTGGAAGAAGAGCTCGCCACCGACGCCCTCCGGCGCACGGACCAGCGCCACCGGCCGGCCCTTGAGGTGCGGCAGCATGAGGTCCGCCACCTGCTCGTAGAAGGCCACCAGCTCGCCCTTGGTGATGCCGCTCTTCGTGTCGATCATGCGCTCGGCGTGGGTGATTCGCAGGTCCATGGACTTCGTCGCTCCTCGTGCATGGCCGCCGCCGGCGGGGGCGGGATCGGGTGGCTGGGCGCGCTCGCGCCGGATCTGGGCCGCCGGCTTGTCGCTGCGCAGGCCCTGGAACACCGCGTGGCGAATCCGGCCCTCGCGCGTCCAATCGCCGAAGGACACCTCGCACACCAGCACCGGCTTGACCCACTGCGCCTTGACACCGGCGGGCCTAGCGTCGAACGGGCACTTGCCGCTGGCCTGCGGGTCGAGCCGGGCCTTGATGTCGGCCAGCCGGCGCTCGTCGAAGCCGGTACCGACGTTGCCGCAGTAAATGAGCTTGCCCGCGTCATCGTGGACGCCGAGCAGCAGCGAGCCGAAGCCCGACCGCGAACCCTTCGGCGCCGTGTAGCCGCCGATCACGAACTCCTGCCGGTGCTGGTTCTTGAGCTTGATCCAGTCGGGCGAGCGGCGCGAGACATAGCCCGAGCCCCTGCGCTTGCCGACGATGCCCTCGAAGCCCAGCTTCGCCGATGCGGCGAGCAGGTCACGCGGCGATGCGTCGAAGGCCTCGCTGAGCCGCAGCCGGGCCGGCGGCCGGCTGCCGAGCAGCCGCGCCAGCCGATCGCGGCGCGCTTCGACCGGCAGTGCGCGCAGGTCGAGGCCATCGAGGAAGGGCACGTCGAACAGCCAGTAGACGATCTTCGATGTGGCCCGGCTGTCGAAGGCGTTCTGCAGCAGCTGGAAATCGGGCGCGCCGTTGTCGCCATCGACCACGATCTCGCCGTCGAGCCAGGCCGAACGGGTCTTCAGCTTCGCCAGCGCCTTCGCGAGCGCGGGAAGCTTCGCGGTCCAGTCGTGGCCATTGCGCGTGATGCACCGGACCTTGTCGCCATCGATGCGCGCCAGCAGGCGATAGCCGTCGAACTTGAGTTCGTAGAGCCAGTCTTTGGGCCTGGCGGGCGGTGCGGAGGCCMGGGTCGCCAACTGCGGCGCGAGTGCAGCCGGCAAGGCGGCCTTGCGGCTCACATGCTTCGCGGGGCTCTTCGTCGCGGCAGGGGCCGCGCGCGGTGCCGGGTCATCGACGCCGCGGCCGCTCAGCACGCTGTCGGGCTCGGCCTCGACCACGTCGTAGTCCGAGAGCGGACGCGCCTCGGCGTCCCTTTCCTTGATCAGCAGCCAGGGCGTCTGCTTCTCGCCCTCGCCGCGCATGCGCACCAGGGTCCAGCGGCCGCGCAGCTTGTCGCCGCGCAGTGCGAACTTGAGCTTGCCCTGCGCCAGCGACTGGCGCGCATCGCCCTCGGGCGCCCACTCGCCGCGGTCCCAGACGATCACGGTCCCGGCACCGTACTGCTTCGGTGGAATGGTGCCTTCGAAGCCGCCATAGGCGATCGGATGGTCCTCCACCTGCACGGCCATGCGCTTGACCGTGGGGTCCAGGCAGGGGCCCTTGGGCACCGCCCAGCTCTTCAGCGTGCCGTCGAGCTCGAGCCGGAAGTCGTAGTGCAGATGGCTCGCGTGGTGCTTCTGCACGACGAAGGACAGCACGCCCTGGGCCGGCTTGCCGCCGGCGCGGGGTTCGGGCGTCTTCTTGAAATCGCGCTTGCCGTGGTACGGCGCCAGGGCTTCGCGCGCTCGGGAGCCTGCGGGCATGGATATCCTCCAGCCACGCATCCTAGTGCGGGTCGCGCCGCCGCAGCAGGAAAGCGGCCGAGCGCGGCAGGATGCGGCGCGAAGGGCGGCCTGTTGGTGAAACACCGCGGAACCGGCTTTGCCGGGCCGCTGGTGTTGCCCCCGGCAGGGGGCTGAGGAGCCGCGGCTCCAAGGCTGCCTGCGCAGGCTTGGACGGCTCCGAAGGGCCGCTGCCTCTGGCAGCGACTCGAGGCGTCCCGACACGAAGTGCGGGACAACCTGGGGGGAGTCACTCCTTCTTCGCCACCAGGGTCAGGATGTCGTAGCTCGCGACCAGGTCGCCGTCCTGGTTGGTCACCTCGACATCCCAGGCGACCACGCCCTGGCCGACGCCGTTGGCATCCTTCTTCTGCCGGTCGATCTTTCGCTTGCAGGTGAGCCGGGCGCGGATCGTGTCGCCGATGCCGACCGGCTTGACGAAGCGCAGCGTGTCGAGGCCGTAGTTCGCCAGCACCGGTCCGGGCGCCGGCGAGACGAACAGCCCGGCCGCCGCCGACAGCACGAAGTAGCCGTGCGCGATGCGCTTGCCGAACGGGCTTTCCTTGGCCGCGATCTCGTCGAAGTGCATGTAGAAGTAGTCGCCCGAGATGCCGCCGAAAGCCACGATGTCGGCCTCGCCGACGGTGCGGCGGTGGGTCAGCAGCGAGTCGCCGATGGCCAGGTCCTCGAAGTGCTTGCGGAACGGGTGCAGCTCGGATTCGTTGAGCTTGGCGCCGCGCATGTACTCGCCGGTGACGGCCGCGATCATGCTCGGCGAACCCTGCAGCGCCGCGCGCTGCAGGTAGTGCTTGACCGCCCGCAGKCCGCCGAGCTCCTCGCCGCCGCCCGCGCGGCCCGGGCCGCCATGCTTGAGGAAAGGCAGCGGCGAGCCATGGCCGGTCGACTCGACCGCGGCCTCGCGGTCGAGCACCAGCATGCGGCCGTGGTGCGCGGCGGCGATCGGGATCACGCGGGCGGCGGTGGCCGGGTCTTTCGTCACCAGCGTGCCGACCAGGCTGCCGCGCCCGCGCGCGGCCAGCGCCAGCGCTTCGTCGAGGCCGTCGTAGGCCATCAGCGTACTGACCGGCCCGAAGGCCTCGATGTCGTGCACCGCGTCGTTGCCGAGCGGGTCGCGGGCCAGCAGCAGGGTCGGCGAGAAGAACGCGCCTTCGGCCACGCCCTCGCCCTGCGGCGCAAAGCCGTCGCGCTCGCCATAGACCAGCTCGGTACCCTGCATCAGCAGGCGCACGCGCTCGGCGACGTCGGCCTGCTGCGCGTGCGAGGCCAGCGCGCCCATGCGCACGTCCTCGCGCGCCGGGTCGCCGACCACGGTCCTGGCGAGCCGCGCACGCAGCTTCTCGGCCACCGCGGCGATGTGCTGGCGCGGCACGATGGCACGCCGGATCGCGGTGCACTTCTGGCCCGACTTGACCGTCATCTCGCGCGCCACTTCCTTGACGAACAGGTCGAACTCCTCGTCGTCCGGCGAGACGTCGGGCGCCAGGATCGCGCAGTTGAGCGAGTCGGCCTCGGCATTGAACGGGATCGACTGGCGCACGATGTTCGGATGCACGCGCAGCTTGGCCGCGGTGTCGGCCGAACCGGTGAAGGTCACGACGTCGTTGCCGTCGAGCCGGTCGAGCAAGTCGCCGGTGCTGCCGATGACCAGCTGCAGGCTGCCCTCGGGCAGCAGGCCCGAGCGGTGCATGAGACGCACCAGCGCCTCGGTCAGGTAGCTGGTCGAGGTGGCCGGCTTGCCGATGCAGGGCATGCCCGCGAGGAAGCTCGGCGCCCACTTCTCGAGCAGGCCCCAGACCGGGAAGTTGAAGGCGTTGATGTGCACCGCGACACCGCGGCGCGGCACCAGGATGTGGGTGCCGGCGAAACCGCCCTTCTTGCCCAGCGGCATCGCCGGGCCTTCGTGCACCAGGTTGCCCGAGGGCAGCTCGTTGCCGCCGATGCCGGCGTAGGCCGCCAGCGTGCCGGCGCCGCCCTCGATGTCGACCCAGCTGTCGGCGCGCGTGGCGCCGGTGTGGGCCGAGATCGCATAGAGCTCTTCCTTGTGCTCGGCCAGGTACTTGGCGAGCGCGCGCAGGCGCTGGGCGCGCTGCTGGAAGTCCATCGCCAGCAGGTTCGTCAGGCCGGCCGTGCGCGCGTGGGCCAGGGCTTCGCCGAAATCGATGGCCTCGGCATGGGTGCTGGCCACCGGGCGGCCATTGATGGCGCTGCGCAGTTCTTGCGCGCCTTGCGCGCCGAGCCAGCGGCCGCCGATGAAGCTCTGAAGGATCTGGGTCATGGTGTTCTCCCGAAGGGTTGGGTCAGGCGGCCGCGGCGACTGCGGCGTTCTTGTTGCCGAGGCCGAGGTAGGTGTCGATGATCCGGCGGTCGTGCAGCAGCGCCTGCGCCGGGCCGGTCAGCGCGACGGCGCCGGTCTCCAGCACATAGCCGCGGTCGGCGACCTGCAGCGCGGCGCGCGCGTTCTGCTCGACCAGCAGCACCGAGACGCCGTGCGCGCGCAGCGAGGACACCACGTGCAGCACCTCGCGCACGATCAGCGGCGCGAGGCCGAGCGAGGGCTCGTCGAGCATCAGCAGGCGCGGCCGCGCCATCAGCGCGCGGCCGATGGCGAGCATCTGGCGCTCGCCGCCGGAGAGCGTGCTGGCGAGTTGTTCGCGGCGCTCCTTGAGGCGCGGGAAGATCGCGAAGACCTCCTCCATGCGCTCCTTCTGGTCGCGCCTGCCGGTGCGCCAGCGGTAGAAGCCGCCGAGCAGCAGGTTGTCCTCGACCGGCATCTCGCCGAACAGCTCGCGCCGCTCGGGCACCAGCGCGACGCCGCGCGCGACCATCGCCTCGACGCTGGGCCGGGCGATGCGTTCGCCCGCCAGCGTGAGGCGGCCGCTCGACGGCAGCAGGCCCATCGCGGCGCACAGCAGCGTGGTCTTGCCGGCCCCATTGGGGCCGATGACGGTGACGATCTCGCCCTCGTTCACCTGCAGCGCGACCTTGTGCACCGCCTCGACGGCGCCGTAGGCGACACTGAAATCCTGTAGTTCGAAAAGCGACGTCATTGTGGAGTACCTCCGTGCTTCGCACTGCGGTGCGAGCTTGCTTGGGAGCGGCCCGACGCTGCGCTCATGCGGCCACCGCGATCGGTTCTTCGTCGCTGCCGCCGAGGTAGGCGTCCAGCACACGGGGGTTGGATTGCACCTGGGCCGGCGTGCCCTCGGCGATGACGGCGCCGAACTCCAGCACCGTGATGCGGTCGGCCAGGTTCATGACGAATTCCATGTCGTGCTCGACCACCAGGATGCCCAGGCCCTCGGCACGCAGCTGCGACAGCAGCTCGGCCAGCGCCTGCTTCTCCAGATGGCGCAGGCCGGCGGCCGGCTCGTCGAGCAGCAGCGCGGCCGGCTGGCCGGCCAATGCGCGCGCGATCTCGACCACCCGTTGCTGGCCCAGCGCCAGCGAGGCGGCCGGCGCATCGGCATGGGCGCCGAGGCCGCAGCGTTCGATCTGCCGGCGCGCCTCGGCCAGCAGCGCGGCCTCTTCGGCGCGGTCGAGCCGCAGCATCGAGGCGATCCAGCCCCGGTGCCCGCGCCGGTGGGCGCCGAGCGCGACGTTCTCGAGCACGCTGCGGTTGCCGAGCAGCCGCACGTGCTGGAAGGTGCGGCCCAGGCCGCGCGCCGCGAAGTCGCGCGAGGGCTTGCCGGTCATCGCAACGCCCAGCAGGCGGACCTCGCCCTCGGTCGGATCGTCGACGCCCGAGATCATGTTGAAGAAAGTGCTCTTGCCGGCCCCGTTCGGACCGATCAGCGCATGCACCTCGCCGGCCTTCAGCGTCATCGCGACCGCGTTGTTGGCGACCAGGCCGCCGAAGCGCTTGGTCACGCGGTCGGCCTCGAGCAGCAGCTCGCCGGCGGGCGGCAGCGTGCGGGAGTCCAGCGCCGCGAGGGCCTTCGCCGGCTTCACCGGTACCGGCTTCAGGAAGCGGCCGCTCACGCGGGCCAGCGTCGGCCAGAGCCCCTCGGCGAAGCGCTGCAGCACGAACAGCATCAGGAGACCGAAAACGATCACTTCGAAGTTGCCGCTGGCGCCCAGCAGCTTCGGCAGGATGTCCTGCAGCTGCTCCTTGACCAGCGTGATCAGCGTCGCGCCGAGCACCGCGCCCCACAGGTAGCCCGAGCCGCCGACCACCGCCATGAACAGGTACTCGATGCCGATGTTGATGTTGAACGGCGTCGGGTTCACGAAGCGCTGCATGTGCGCGTAGAGCCAGCCCGACAGGGCCGCCAGCAGCGCGGCGAGCACGAAGACCTTGACCCGGTAGCGCGCCGTGTCGACGCCCATCGACTCGGCCATCACGCGGCCCGACTTGAGCGCGCGCACGGCACGCCCTTCGCGCGAATCGAGCAGGTTGTGCAGCGCCCACAGGGCGAACAGCAGCACCGCCCAGATCAGCGGGCCCAATGCGCGCGGCGACGCCAGCGAAAGGCCGCCGATCGTGAGCGCCGGCACGCCGGTGATGCCGGTCTGGCCACCGAGGAACTCGAGGTTGCCGAACAGGAAGTACAGGCTCAGACCCCAGGCGATCGTGCACAGGGGCAGATAGTGGCCCGAGAGCTTGAGCGTGATCGCGCCGAGGAACCAGGCCACGACGAAGGTCAGCAGCAGCCCGAACAGCAGGCCGACCCAGGGCAGCAGCGCAGGCGCGACCACGCGGCCGAGCGCCGCGGCGGCCATCGGCGAGGTGCAGACCCAGGCGGTGGCGTAGGCGCCGACGGCGACGAAGGCCGCCTGTCCGAAGGAAGTCATGCCGCCGACGCCCGTCAGCATCACGAGCCCGGCCGCGACCAGCGAATAGAGCGCGATGTAGCTGAACACCGTGACGGTGAAGTCGGGCAGCCAGGGCCAGGCCAATGCCAGCGCGGCGATGCACAGAAGGGTGAGGTGGCGGCGGGTCATTCCTCGTCCTCCACGTGACGGCTGCGCAGCGATCGCCACCACAGCACCGGAATGATCAAGGTGAACACCAGCACTTCCTTGAAGGCGCTGGCCCAGAACGACGAGAAGGCCTCGAGCTGGCCCACCAGCAGGGCGCCGACCAGCGCGACCGGGTAGCTGGCGAGCCCGCCGACGATCGCGGCGACGAAACCCTTGAGGCCGATGAGGAAGCCGGTGTCGTAGTAGACCGTGGTGAGCGGCGCGATCAACAGGCCCGAGACCGCGCCGATCAACGCCGAGAGCGCGAAGCTCAGGTCGCCCGACAGGTCGGTCGGAATGCCCATCAGGCGCGCGCCGACCCGGTTCATCGCGGTGGCGCGCAGCGCCTTGCCGACGATCGAGCGCTCGAAGAACAGGAACATCAGCAGCACCAGCACGAAGGCGACGCCCACCACCACCAGCGACTGGCCGCTGATCGGCACGCCGCCGAGGTCGAAGCGCGCCTCGGAGAAGGCCGGCGTGCGCGAACCCTCGGCGCCGAAGAAGAGGAGGCCGAGGCCGACCAGCACGCCATGCAGCGCGACCGAGACGATCAGCAGGATCAGCACCGTGGCGTCGGCCAGCGGACGGTAGGCCAGCCGGTACAGCAGCGGGCCGAGCGGCGTGATGAGGAAGAGCGTGGTCAGCGCCTGCAGCGCGAGCGAATTCGGGCGCAGTCCCAGCACCAGGCTGGCCGCGATCGCGGGGAACAGCAGCGTCCACACCAGCGTCGACTTCCAGTCGACCGTGGCGCCGCGCTTCCAGCGCCAGGCCTCGACCACCAGCGTCATCGCGGCCAGCGCGACCAGCAGCCCAAGCGTGGCCGGAACGCGCCCGGCGGTCAGGGCCGCCATCGACAGCGCACCGAAGGCCACCAGCTCGCCCTGCGGGATGAAGATCACGCGCGTGACGGAAAACACCAGCACCAGGGCCAAGGCCATCAGTCCGTAGACCGCGCCATTGACGATGCCGTCCTGCCCCAGCAAGAGGGCAATCTGCAAGTCCATTGAAGTCTTTCCAAAGGCTAGACGTCGACACATCCGACACCTAGAGGCCAGCGAAGCGAAGCCCGTTGGTGGAACACCGCGGAACCGGCAACGCCCGGCCGCTGGTGTTGCCCCCGGCAGGGGGTGGGCGCCCGACACGAAGTGCGGGCAACCTGGGGGCGAGCTCAGTTCGCCGGGGCGATGTACTTCCAGGCGCCGTTCTCGATCTTCACCATGACGCGGGCGCGCTGGTCCAGGCCCAGGTGGTCATTGGCGGTCATGTTGAAGACGCCATGCGCACCGGGCAGTTCCTGGACCTGCTCGAGCGCATCGCGCAGCGCGGCGCGGAACTCGGGCGTGCCGGGCTGCGCCTTCTTGAGCGCGACCGGAACCGCGGCGGCCATCAGCAGGCCGGTGTCCCAGGCGTGGGCGCCGAAGGTCGACACCGTGCCCTTGCCGTTGGCGGCCTCGTAGGCGGCGACATAGGCCAGCGCCGACTTCTTCACCGGATTGCCCGCCGGCAGCTGCTCCGCCACCAGCACCGGGCCGGCCGGCAGGAAGGTGCCTTCGACGTCCTTGCCGCCGACGCGCAGGAAATCGGCGTTGGCGACACCGTGGGTCTGGTAGACCTTGCCCGCGTAGCCGCGCTCCTTGAGGCTCTTCTGCGGCAGCGCGGCCGGCGTACCGGAGCCGGCGACCAGCACCGC
Organism: Variovorax sp. P1_H2; assembly: GCF_056405295.1. Taxonomy (NCBI): domain Bacteria; kingdom Pseudomonadati; phylum Pseudomonadota; class Betaproteobacteria; order Burkholderiales; family Comamonadaceae; genus Variovorax; species Variovorax sp. P1_H2. The sequence continues at coordinate 23,152 of NZ_JBFUCJ010000065.1, forward strand.
ATCGGGCTTGGCCGACATCAGCTTGAGGGTCTGGCCGGTGACCGAGGTGTCGGTACGCGAATAGCGCTCGTTGGCGACGATCTTGATCTTCTTCAGGTCGGCGGCCTTGCTGAACTCCTGGAACCAGCCTTCGCCGTAGGCATCGGAGAAGCCGACGAAGCCGACCGTCTTGACGCCGTTGGCGGCCATGTGCTCGGCGATCGCGAGCGACATCATGATGTCGTTCTGCGGCGTCTTGAAAACCCAGCGCTTCTTGGCGTCCATCGGCTCGATGATGCGGGCCGAGGCGGCCATCGAGATCATCGGCGTCTGGCTCTCGGCAGCGACGTCGATCATCGCCAGCGAGTTCGGCGTGGTGGTCGAGCCGAGGATGACGTCGACCTTGTTCTCGGCGACCAGCTTGCGCGTGTTGTTGACCGCGGCCGTGGTGTCGCTGGCGTCGTCGAGCAAGATGTAGTTGATCTTCTGGCCGCCGATGGTCTTGGGCATCAGCGCGATCGTGTTCTTCTCGGGAATGCCGAGCGACGCGGCCGGTCCGGTGGCCGACACCGTGACGCCGACATTGATGTCGGCCTGGGCCAGCGCCGAGGCCAGCAGCAGGGCTGCGAAGGCGAGGGGTTTCAGAAGCTTCATACGGGTTGTCTCCGGTTTTTCGAGGGGTTGAGAATAAGGGGTGAACGGGCCGCGTGGTGGATGGTTTCAGGCATCGACGGCCGTCACGCGCAAGGGCCGCTGCACCGCCGGCAGGCCGCCGAGGAACAGGTCGGCCACCACCGGCGCCATCGATTCGTAGTCGAGCTCGCCATCCGGACGCATCCAGATGAACATCCAGTTGATCATGCCGAACAGCAGCATGGTCAGCGGCTTGTCCAGCGCGGCCTGCTGCAGGTCGGGCCGCAGTTCGGCGACCACGCGCGCGAAGCCGGCGACCACCGTGCGCTGGGTGTCGAGCACGCGCTGGCGGTCTTCTTCCTGGAGGAACTTGACGTCTTCGGTGAGCACGCGGTGCGCATGCTTGGCACCGGCGTACTCCTCGACGAAGCGGCGGATCAGCTCGCGCAGCCGGACATCGGGCGCCAGGCCCTGCCGCTCGACGTCGGCCACCAGGTCTTCGAGGCGCGAGACGTGGTTCTCCGCGATGCTCACGAGCAGGCTGTATTTGTCGCGGTAGTAGTGGTAGAGCAGCGCCTTCGAGAAGCCGCAGGCCTCCGCCACCTGGTTCATCGAGGTGGCCGAGTAGCCGCGGTTGGCGAACAGCAGCGCCGCGTGCGCGAGGATCATGTCGCGTTGGTCGTCGTATCCGGCAGAGCGTCCGCGGGCCATGTCAGTGCTCCACCATGCGACGCATGAAAACGGCGCAGCCAAATGCCGGGGATACCGCGGAACCGGCTTTGCCGGGCCGCTGGTATCGCCCCCTTGAGGGGGAGGCGCCGCAGGCGCTTCGGGGGTGTTTCATAGTTCTAGCGTTCGTCGAACGAGAGCACCACCCGCTCGGTCAGCGGATGCGCCTGGCAGGTCAGCACGAATCCGGCCGCCACCTCGTTCTTGTCGAGCGCGAAGTTTCGCTCCATTCGGACCTTGCCTTCGATCAGCTTGGCGCGGCAGGTGCCGCAGACCCCCGAGGTGCACGAGAAAGGCACTTCCATGCCGGCCGCCGAGGCGCAGTCGAGGATGCTCGGCTGGTCCCTGCGGAACTCGATCTCGCGCTGCAGGCCGTCGCGCACGATGACGATCTTCGCCACCTCGGCATCGCCCGGCCTGGCCTCGTGGATCACCGCGCCGACCGGCGCGCCCTCGGGCGCCGCGACGCCGAAGCGCTCGATGTGGATGCGCTCCTCGGGCACGCCGGCTTCCAGCAGCGCGGCCTCGGCCTCGTCGTTCATCTGGAACGGGCCGCAGATGTAGGCATGGTCGATGGTGCCGGCCGGCACCACGCTCGACAGGAACTCGCCGATCTTGGCGCGATCCATGCGGCCCATGTTGAGCGGCGCATCGGTCGGCTCGCCCGAGAACACGTGGTGCAGCACCAGCCGCGTCATGTAGCGGTTCTTGAGGTCCTCGAGTTCTTCCTTGAACATCGTCGACTGCAGCTTGCGGTTGCCGTAGATCAGCGTGAAGCCCGACTGCGGCTCGCGCGCCAGCACCGTCTTCATGATCGACAGGATCGGCGTGATGCCGCTGCCGCCGACGATGCCGACGTGCTGGCGCTTCGACTTCGGCTCGATCGGCACGAAGAAGCGGCCTTGCGGCGCCATCACGTTGATGGTGTCGCCCGGCTGCAGCTTCTCGTTGATCCAGTTCGAGAAGGTGCCGCCCTTGACCTTGCGCACGCCGACGCGCAGCTCGCCGTCGTCGACGCCGGCGCAGATCGAATAGGAGCGGCGCAGGTCCTGGCCGTCGATGTCCTTGCGCAGCGTGAGGTACTGGCCCTGGGTGAAGCCGAAGGCCTCGCGCAGGTCGGTCGGCACGTCGAAGGAGACGATGACGGCTTCGGCGGTGTCGGGCTCGACGGCGCGCACGCGAAGCGGGTGGAAGATGACACTCATGGGAGGCCCGTCAGATCGGTTTGAAATGTTCGAAGGGTTCGCGGCAGGAGACGCAGCGGTACATCGCCTTGCAGGCGGTGGAACCGAAGGCCGACAGCCGCTCGGTGTTGCTGCTGCCGCAGCGCGGGCAGGCGACCGCATCGACCCGGCGGCCGAAGAAGCGGATCGGCACCGTGCCGTCGGGCGACGCCGGTCCGGGCGGCGCGATGCCGTACTCGGAAAGCTTCCGGCGGCCATCGGCGCTGATCCAGTCGGTGGTCCAGGCCGGGGCACGCTGCAGCGTGACATGGGCCGGGCCGAGGCCGGCCTTGTCGATCGCCGCCAGCACGTCGTGCTCGATCACCTCGGTCGCCGGGCAGCCCGAATAGGTGGGCGTCAGCACGATCTCCAACGCCTCCCCGTGTTCGATCACGTCGCGCACGATGCCGAGGTCGCGCACCGACAGCGCCGGCACCTCGGGGTCGAGCACGGTGCCGAGCACGTCCCAGGCCGCTTCGACCCTCGATACGCGCTCTTCCCGGGGGGGCCGCCGCGCACGGCCGCCCGAAGCGGCCGGCCCGCCCCCCGGCAGGGGGGTCGGAGGAAGCGACACGGAGTGCGCGACGACTGGGGGGGGAGCAACAGTCACCACACGCCCCCGGGAAAGCTGCGCTGCAAGTGCTGCATCTCGGCCAGGATGTAGCCCATGTGCTCGCTGTGGACGCCCTGCTTGCCGGTGCTGCGGAAGGCCGCATCCTTGGGCTCGGCCAGCGCCGCTTCGGCCAGGATCGTGCGCATCTCGGCCCGCCACGGCGCCTGCAGCTCCGACCAGCGCGGGCCCAGTCCGGCGGCCGCCGCGGCCTCGTCGACCGCATCGGACTCGAACATCTCGGGCACGTAGCGCCACAGGTCTTCGAGCGCACGCTCGATGCGCCGGCGCGACGCCTCGGTGCCGTCGCCCAGTCGCACCACCCAGTCGGCCGCATGCTGCTGGTGATAGCGCGCTTCCTTGACCGCCTTGCCGGCGATGCCCGCGAGTTCGGCGTCGCTGGAGTCGCGCAGGCGCTCCCACAGCAGCTTCATGAGCGTCGCGACCATCGCGTTGCGCAGCACCGTGAAGGCGAAGTCGCCGCGCGGCAGCTCGACCAGCGTCAGGTTGCGGTAGTCCTTCTCGTCGCGCAGGAAGGCCAGCTGGTCCTCGTCGTGGCCGAGTCCCTCTAGGCGGCCCGCGTGCGTCAGCACGGCGCGGGCCTGGCCGATGAGGTCGAGCGCCATGTTCGACATGGCGATGTCTTCCTCGAGGATCGGCGCGTGGCCCGACCACTCGGCGATGCGCTGGCCGAGGATCAGGCAGGTGTCGCCGAGGCGCAGCAGGTACTGCACGGCGGGCGTGTTGTCGATGGCGATGGAGGCTTGCATTTCAGTAGTCCCTGGCGCAGCGCGCCTTGCACAAGAAACCGGCGCAGCCCAGAGCCAGGGATACCGCGGAACTGGCTTTGCCAGGCCGCTGGTATCGCCCCCTCGAGGGGCTGAGGTCCGCGGCTCCAAGCCTGCCTGCGCAGGCTTGGACGGATCCGAAGAGCCGCTGCCTCTGGCAGCGACTCGGGGCGCCGCAGGCGCTTCGGGGGAGTTTCTTCATTTCACATGTGGTCGACGGAACCGGGCAGCTTGTAGAAAGTCGGGTGGCGGTAGACCTTGTCTTCCGCCGGATCGAAGTACATGTCCTTGTCGGCCGGGTCGCTGGCGACGATCTGGTCGGAGCGCACCACCCACACGCTGGTGCCCTCCTGGCGCCGCGTGTAGACGTCGCGCGCCATCTGGATCGCCATCTTGGGGTCGGCGGCATGCAGGCTGCCGCAGTGCTTGTGGTCGAGGCCGGATCGGCTGCGCACGAAGACCTCCCAGAGGGGCCATTCGGTGGCGGAGGCGGGCGTCGGGTTCGTCATCTCTTTGTTCCTTTGGGTGATGCCGGCTCAGGCGGCCAGCGTGGTCGGCTCGGCGCGCTTGGCGGCATGGGCGAGCGCGGCTTCGCGCACCCAGGCGCCGTCTTCCCAGGCTTTCACGCGGGCGCCCAGGCGCTCGCGGTTGCAAGGGCCGTCGCCGCCGATCACGCGCCAGAATTCGCTCCAGTCGATCGGTCCGTGGTCGTGGTGCTGGCGCGCCTCGTTCCACTTCAGGTCGGGGTCGGGCAGCGTGACGCCGAGCACCTTGGCCTGCTCGACCGCGGCATCGATGAACTTGGCGCGCAGGTCGTCGTTGCTGAAGCGCTTGATGCCCCAGCGCATCGACTGCGCCGAGTTGGGCGACTGGTCGTCGGGCGGGCCGAACATCATGATCGAGGGCCACCACCAGCGGTTGACCGCGTCCTGCACCATCGCCTTCTGCGCCTCGGTGCCCTGCTGCATCATGGTCAGCAGTGCCTCGAAGCCCTGGCGCTGGTGGAAGCTCTCCTCGCGGCAGATGCGGATCATCGCGCGCGCATACGGTGCATACGAGCAGCGGCAGATCGGCACCTGGTTCATGATCGCGGCGCCGTCGACCAGCCAGCCGATGGTGCCCATGTCGGCCCAGCTCAGGGTCGGGTAGTTGAAGATCGAGCTGTACTTGGCGCGGCCCGTGTGCAGCGCATCGACCATCTGGTCGCGCGAGGTGCCGAGCGTCTCGGCGGCCGAATACAGGTACAGCCCATGGCCGGCCTCGTCCTGCACCTTGGCGAGCAGGATCGCCTTGCGCTTGAGCGTGGGCGCGCGCGTGATCCAGTTGCCCTCGGGCAGCATGCCGACGATCTCGGAATGCGCGTGCTGGCTGATCTGCCGCACCAGGGTCTTGCGGTAGTGCTCGGGCATCCAGTCCTTGGCCTCGATGAAGCCGCCTTCGTCGATGCGGGCGTCGAAGCGCTGCTCGAGCTGCATCTCCTCGGCGGAGCGCACCGGCTTCTTGCCGTCTCCGGGCTCCTTGCCCATCGTGTCCATCGCTTGCGTGTACATGGTGTCTGTCCTTTCAGCCGGTGCTTATCGGGGGCGGGAATCGACCACGCGCTTCGCCTTGCCGGTGAGCGTGCGTTCGATCGAATCGGGAGCCAGCACCTCCACCTGCGTGGAGATGCCGACCAGGGTCTTGATGCGCTGCTGCAGCCACTGCGTGATCTCGCGCCGCTCGGCGTCGTCGGTGGCCGACACCGCCTGCGGCTGCAGCTCGCACTGCACCTGCACGGTGTCGAGCAGGCCGTCGCGGCTGACGTTGATGCGGTACTGGCCCGAGAGCTTGGCGTGCTGCAGCACGATCTCCTCGATCTGGGTCGGGAAGACGTTGACGCCGCGGATGATCAGCATGTCGTCGGAGCGGCCGACGATCTTGCCCATGCGGCGGAACGAACGGGCCGTGGGCGGCAGCAGGCGCGTGAGGTCGCGCGTGCGGTAGCGGATGATCGGCAGCGCTTCCTTGGTGAGCGAGGTGAAGACCAGCTCGCCCTCCTTGCCGTCGGGCAGCACCTCGCCGGTCTCGGGGTCGACGATCTCGGGATAGAAGTGGTCTTCCCAGATCACCGGGCCGTCCTTGGTCTCGATGCATTCGCTGGCCACGCCCGGGCCCATCACTTCCGACAGGCCGTAGATGTCGACCGCGTCGATGCCGGCCTTGCCTTCGATCTCGCGCCGCATGGCCTCGGTCCAGGGCTCGGCGCCGAAGATGCCGACCTTGAGCGAGCACTCGCGCGGGTCCTGGCCCTGGCGCACGAACTCCTCGATGATCACCTGCATGTAGCTCGGCGTGACCATGATCAGGTCGGGCCGGAAGTCGCGGATCAGCTGCACCTGCTTCTCGGTCTGGCCGCCCGACATCGGGATCACGGTGCAGCCGGCGCGCTCGGCGCCGTAGTGGGCACCGAGGCCACCGGTGAACAGGCCGTAGCCATAGGCCACGTGCACGATGTCGCCGCGGCGGCCACCGGCCGCGCGGATCGAGCGCGCCACCAGGTCGGCCCAGTGGTTGATGTCCTGCAGCGTGTAGCCCACCACGGTCGGCTTGCCGGTGGTGCCCGAGGACGCATGGATGCGCGCGACCTGCTGGCGCGGCACCGCGAACATGCCGAAGGGGTAGTTGTCGCGCAGGTCCTTCTTGGCCGTGAACGGGAACTTCGACAGGTCGCTCAGCTGCTTCAGGTCCGACGGGTGCACGCCCTTGGCCTCGAAGGCCTGGCGGTAGTGCGGCACGTTGTCGTAGGCATGGTGCAGGGTCCAGCGCAGGCGCTGCAGCTGCAGGGCTTCGATCTGGTCGCGGCTGGCGGTCTCGATGGCGTCGAGGTCGCCGGGTGCGGGTTGCTTGACGGGCATGGGTGTCTCCAGTTCAGTCAGTTGAGGACAGAGCAAAAACGCTGCGCAGTTTCTTGATCTGTCCCGCAAGGTCTCAGTAAGCCACCGCCGGCTTGCCCTTGATGGTGTAGGAGCGGCCGCGGAACATCGCGATCCGCTCGCCGCGCTGGTTGGTGATCTCGCTGTCGTAGACGCCGGTGCGTCCGGCCTTCGACAGCTCGACGCTGCGGGCCGTGAGCACGTCGCCCTCGCGTGCCGGCGCCATCAGGTCGATCGAGAAGCCCGAGGCCACGGTGAGCTCGTTGTAGGAGTTGCAGGCGTAGGCGAAGGCGGTGTCGGCCAGGGCGGCGAGGAAACCGCCGTGGCAGGTGGCGTGGCCGTTGAGCATGTTGGCGCGCACGGTCATCGTGACCGTAGCCTGGCCGGGCGCGACCTCGGTCACGTCGATGCCCAGGCCTCGGACCGCGGGGTCATTGGCGTACATGCGCTCGCGCACCAGGTCGGCGGTCTGCTGCGGGGTCGCTTCGGTGGCGGTATGGGGCATGTGAGGGTCTCAGCGATCGGTGAAGACGGGCGCGCGCTTGGCGCCGAAGGCGGCCACGCCCTCGAGATAGTCATGGGCGCTGCCGAGTTGCGCCTGCACCGCGGCCTCGGCGTCGAGCGCCTGGTCGAGGGTCAGGTGCTGGGCGCCGTCGATCGCGGCGCGGGTCGCGGCCAGGGCCTTCACGGGCATCGCGGCGAGGCGCTGCGCGAGCCTGGCGGTCTCCTCGGCCAGGTCCGCGTCGGCTACGCACTTCCAGATCAGGCCGATGCGCTCGGCCTCGGCGGCCGGCAGCTTGTCGCCCAGCATGGCCAGGGCCAGCGCGCGGGCGCGGCCGACGATGCGCGGCAACAGCCAGGTGCCGCCGGTATCGGGCACCAGCCCGATCTTGGCGAAGGCCTGGATGAAGCTGGCCGATTGGCCGGCCAGCACGAAGTCGCAGTTCAACGCCAGGTTGGCGCCCGCGCCGGCCGCCACGCCGTTGACCGCAGCGATCACCGGCACCGGCATCGAACGCAGCCGCTGCACCAGGGGCTTGTAGAGCAGCTCGATGGTGCGGCCCAGGTCCTTGGGCGGTTCGCCGGGCGCCGAGGGCGCGACCATCGGGTCGGCCAGGTCCTGGCCGGCGCAGAAGCCGCGGCCGGCCCCGGTGAGCACCACGCAGCGCACCTCGGCATTCGCCGCGGCGGCGTCGAGCGCCTGGCGCAGCGCCTGGTGCATGGCTTCGGTGAAGCTGTTGAGCGCGGCGGGCCGGTTCAGCGTCAGCGTCAGGACCGGGCCCTGCTGCGCGGCAAGCACGAGTGTGTCGGACAAGCTGTGTCTCCTGTCTTGGGTTTTGGCGTAGGCGGGGTCTTGACCGGTATCAAAAGTATCATTGACCGACCGGTCGGTTAATCATAGGATCGGAAAAAGCTTGACGCAAGTCAAAGCTGCCAAGGGATTACCCTGATCCCGGCTTCCATCCAGAAACAACGGAGATTGCCTTGCCTTGTTATTCCATCGAAGGGGTGGTGCCGGTCGTCGATCCGAGCGCCTATGTGCATCCGACCGCGGTGCTGATCGGCGACGTGATCGTCGGGCCGGACTGCTACGTGGGGCCCTGCGCCGTGCTGCGCGGGGATTTCGGTCGCATCGTGCTCGAGCGCGGCGCCAACGTGCAGGACACCTGCGTGCTGCACGGCTTTCCGGCCCAGGACACGGTGGTCGGCGAGAACGGCCACATCGGCCACGGCGCCGTGCTGCACAGCTGCACCGTGAGGCGCGACGCCCTGGTCGGCATGAACGCGGTCGTGATGGACGAGGCCGAGATCGGCGAGGCCGCGATCGTCGCCGCCTGCGCCTTCGTGCCGGCGGGCCGGAAGATCCCCGCCCGTTCGCTCGCCGCCGGCATGCCGGCCAAGGTGCTGCGCGAACTCAGCGACCAGGAAGTGGCGTGGAAGCTCGAGGGCACCCGGACCTACCAGGCGCTGACGCTGCGCAGCCTGGCGAGCATGCAGGAAGTGGCCGCGCTGACGGCGGTCGAGGCCGGCCGGCCGCGGCTCGATGCGCCGGACGTGCGGCCGCTGATCGCGACCAAGCGGGGTTGATCAGGCCTTGCGCGCCAGGTCCCGCTCGCTCTCCACCGCGAAATAGAACCATTCGGTCCCCGGCAGCGCCTCGGCGTTCGGGAACACGATGAAGCCATCGCGCTCGGCGTGCAGGACGCTGCCGTCCTCGCGCAAGCCGATCGGCTCGCCGCGCGCCACGCGGTCGAAGGTGGCCCACTCGCGCACGAACTGGTCCTCCTCGTGCAGCCGGTCGGTGACGCTGACCAGCCGCAGCAGCTCGGGCGAAACCGGCGGCGGCGCGGCCGGGTCGGGCTCGATCATCCCCAGCAGCCGCAGCGCCGACAGAATGGCCCGGTACGCGACCTCCGGCGCGGCCGGGTCCTCGTGCTGCCCGCATTCGAGCGTCACGCCGTAGCCGCCGCGGCTGCGCATGTACTCGTTGGTGCCCCAGCCGAAGGCCAGCGCGGCCTCGTCGGCGGCCTGTCCGCGCTGCGCCAGGCCGGCGGCATAGATGTCGAGCCAGCCCTCGACCACCCGCGGCGTGCCCAGGTGCAAGGCCAGCTGTCCTTCCTCGAAGGCGCGCGCGAAGGGTTCGAGCGTGCCCTGGTTGTCGCGCGGCCCGATCATCGCGAAGGCCTCGCCCTCGCTCTGGAAGGAATGCAGGTCGAGCAGCACCTCGTGCCGGTCCAGCAGCGGGCACAGCAGATCGGTGATGCGGGCCTCGTAGTCGGCCGGCTCGGCGTCCGGCGCGGTCGGCCGGAACAGGCGGTTGAGGTTGCGCTCGCCTTCGCGCCGCAGCCGCCGCCGCGCCAGCGGATTGGCCACCGGCACCAGGCTGAGCTGGCCGCGCAACAGCTGAAGCGATCCGGCATCGAGCCCGGCCACGATGCGCTCGATGCCAGCGGTGCCGCAGGTCTCGTCGCCGTGCACGCCGCCCAGCACGATCAGGCGCGGCCCGGGTTGCAGGGTCGCGTACCCATGGATGCGAAGAAAGTCGTGAGGCGCGGTCATTTCGCCGCTCATCCTACAGTGCGGTCTGGTCGACACCGGCAAGGGTCCGGCGACCGACCGGGCCTACGACGACAAGCTCAGGCCTTGACGGTGGTGGCCAGTTGCTCGCGCATCGCCCTCACCACGCTCCCATAGTCCGCGGCGTTGAAGATCGCGCTGCCGGCCACGAAGGTGTCGGCACCTGCGCTGGCCACGCGCGCGATGTTGTCGGCCTTGATGCCGCCATCGACTTCCAACCGGATGTCGCGGCCGGTCTGGTCGATGCGCTTGCGCGCGAGTTCGATCTTGCGCAGAGCCGAATCGATGAAGCTCTGGCCGCCGAAGCCCGGGTTCACGCTCATGATCAGGATCAGGTCGATGTCGTCGATCGCCCAGTCGAGCGCCTCCAGGCCCAGGCCCGGGTTGAACACCAGCCCGGCCTTGCAGCCGGCCGCCTTGATCGCCTGGATGCTGCGGTGCGTGTGCGGCGATGCGTCCGGATGGAAGCTGATGTAGTCGGCACCGGCCTGCGCGAAGGCCGCCGCCAGCGCATCGACCGGCTGGATCATCAGGTGGACGTCGATCGGCACCGGCTGGCCGTCGGGTGTCTTGGCATGCGGCTTGAGGGCCTGGCAGACCATCGGCCCGAAGGTCAGGTTCGGCACGTAGTGGTTGTCCATCACGTCGAAATGGATCCAGTCGGCACCGGCGGCGACCACGTCGCGCACTTCGTCGCCAAGGCGTGCGAAATCGGCCGAGAGGATGGAGGGGGCGATTCTGAAGGGGCTGCTCATGGGCCCGGATTGTCGCAGCAGGGGAAAACCCCGTACACGGGCCGGCGCCGGGCCGCCTCGAGGTGGCCTGCGGCCCGATGTACCATCGTCTCGATGTCGCGTCTCCTCCCCATCAGCATCCAGGTCGAGCCCCGCTACCTGCCAGACCAGTCCTCGCCCGAGGACCGGGTGCATACCTTCGCCTATGCCGTGACGGTGACCAACCATGGCAAGGTGGCGGCACAACTGATCGCGCGCCACTGGGTCTTCGCCGACGCCTCCGGCCACACGCAGGAGGTCGACGGCCTCGGCGTGATCGGCCAGCAGCCCCTGCTGGCGGCAGGGGAATCCTTCCGCTACACCAGCGGCTGCCGGTTGCAGGCGCCCAGCGGTACCATGCACGGCAGCTTTTTCTTCGTCACCGAGCGCGGCGAACGCTTCGACGTTCCGATCCCCACGCTGGTGCTGGAAGCCGACGCGGGCGACATGCCCTCTTCGCGCGTGCTGCACTGAGCACGCTTTCTTTCTTCGAGCCATGAACGCCTCGCGCGCTCTGGATGTTCCGCGGGGCCGATGTTCCCCAACGTATCGATGACGACTTTTCTTCCCGATGATCTGCTGGGCTTCTGGTCGGAATGGGTGCGGCCCTCGGCCGGCCTGCCGACCGTGCTGTGGTCGCTGCTGCTGGCCGCCGCGGCCGCGGCCGGCCACCTGGTGCAGCGCTACATGGGCCTGCCCAAGGTGGTCGGCTATTCGATCGTCGGCACGGTGGTCGGCTTCGCCGGCTTCGAGGGCGCGATCTGGCCGCTGCAGGGCATCAGCCTGTTCCTGCTCGAACTCGGCGTGGCGATCGTGCTGTTCGAGGCCGGCGGCCGGCTGCCGCTGCGCTGGTTCAAGCACAACCCGATGGTGCTGGTCCAGAGCCTGCTCGAATCGACGCTCACCTATTTCGGCGTCTTCTGGACCCTGCACTGGCTCGGCATCCCCGACCCGGTCGCGAACCCGATCGCGCTGATGGCGATCGTGGCCTCGCCGGCGGTGCTGAGCCGGGTCGTGATGGACACCCGCGCCTCGGGCCCGGTGACCGAGCGCGCGATGACGCTCGCCACCCTCAACACCTTCTATGCGCTGGCGCTCGGCTACGCGCAGGCCGGCCTGATCGAGCATGCGCCCACCGGCCTGCTGCAGAAGCTCAACCCGGTCGGCGTGGTGCTCGGCCTGTCCTTCGTGGTCGGTGCGCTGATGGCGCTGTCGCTGCGTTCGGCGCTGCGGGTGATGAGCCCGACCAGCGAGAACACCTCGATCCTGCTGCTGGCGATCATCGCCGCCGGTGCCGCGCTCGCGGCGCACTTCGGCGGCTCGGCGCCGCTGGCGGCCCTGATCGGCGGCGTGCTGCTGAAGGCCCTCAACCCCAAGCCCTGGGCCTGGCCGCGGCAGCTCGGCACCGCGGCCTCGCTGCTCACGATGCTGATGTTCGTGCTGGTGTCGATCGTCGCCGCCCAGGCCGACTGGAGCCTGCCGGTGGCCAGCGTGGTGCTGAGCGTCATCGGCGTGCGCGCGCTCGCCAAGATCGCCGGCGTCGCGATCGCCAACCCGGGCAGCGGCGCGAGCTGGAAGCAGGCCTTCTGGGTCGGCTGCGCGATGTCGCCGCTGTCGTCGATCGCGATGCTGATCACCTCGGCCTTCGTCACCGCCTCGCCGCTGCTGGGCGCGATGATCACGCAGATCGCACTGCCCGCGATCCTGCTGATGGAAGTGCTCGGCGCGGTGTTCGCCACCGTCGCCATCCACGCCGCCGGCGAGAGTTCGATGCCCTGGACGCCCGAGGCCTTCGGGACCGTGGAGGACACCCAGCGATGAGCGCAGCGCCGGGCCGCCCCAAGCAAGCTCGCACCGCAGTGCGAAGCACGGAGGTTTCATGACCAGCCGCACGATCGACCCGCGGACCGGCGCCCCGGCCAACACGCCCGCCAGCCGGGTGGTGCCGCTCGAGCCCTTCAACAAGTCGGTGGCGCTGTCGCTCGGCGTCGAGCTCGAGCTGCAGCTGGTCAACACCCACGACTACGACCTCGCGCCCTATGCCGAGGACATGCTGCGGCTGATGGCGCAGACCCCGCTGCCGGGCAGCGTGGTGCCCGAGATGACCTCGAGCATGATCGAGATCTCGACCGACGTCTGCCATTCGGCGCTCGACGTGATCACCCAGCTGACGCCGATCCGCGATGCGCTCGTCAGGAACGCCGACAAGCTCAACATCGCGGTGGTCGGCGGCGGCACGCATGCCTTCCAGCAGTGGCACGAGCGGCGCATCTACGACAAGCCGCGCTTCCGCGAGCTGTCGGAGCTGTACGGCTACCTGTCGAAGCAGTTCACGATCTTCGGCCAGCACGTGCACATCGGCTGCCCGGATGCCGACGCGGCGCTCTTGATGCTGCACCGCATGTCGCGCTACATCCCGCACTTCATCGCGCTGTCGGCGTCCTCGCCCTTCGTGCAGGGGCAGGACACGCAGTTCGATTCGGCGCGGCTCAACTCGGTGTTCGCGTTCCCGCTGTCGGGCCGGGCGCCGTTCACGTTGTCATGGAAGGAGTTCGAGAACTACTTCATGCGCATGACCCGCACCGGCGTGGTTCGCAGCATGAAGGACTTCTACTGGGACATCCGGCCCAAGCCCGAATTCGGCACCATCGAGATCCGCGTCTTCGACACGCCGCTGACGGTCGAGCGCGCCGCCGCGCTGGCCGGCTACGTGCAGTCGCTGGCGGCCTGGTTCCTGCAGGAGCAGCCCTTCACGCCGACCGAGGACGACTACCTGGTCTACACGTACAACCGCTTCCAGGCCTGCCGCTTCGGGCTCGATGCGCTGTACGTGGACCCGGCCAGCGGCGAGCACATGCCGCTGCGCGACCATATCCTGATGACCATGACCCAACTCGAATGGCACAGCGAGGCGCTCAACGCCACGCAGGCGCTCGGCGAGCTGCGCACCAGCGTCGAGGCGAACCGCAACGATGCCCGCTGGCTGCGCGAGAAGCAGGGCAAGGAACGCCTGCTGGCCGAGGTGGTTCGCCAGGCCGCGCTGCGCTTCAGAAGCTCGGCGGTGTGAGCAGATCATGAGCGGCACCGGCGAATTCGACCTCATCGCGCGCTACTTCACGCGCCCCGCGCAGCGCTCGCCACTGGGCGTCGGCGACGACTGCGCCCTGCTCGCGCCGGCGCCCGGCATGCAGATCGCGGTGTCCTCCGACATGCTGGTCGAGGGCCGGCACTTCCTGTCGACGGTCGACCCCGTGCGGCTCGGCCACAAGGCGCTGGCGGTCAACCTCAGCGACCTGGCCGCCTGCGGTGCCAAGCCGCTGGCCTTCACGCTGGCGCTCTCGCTGCCGTCGGTCGACGAGCCCTGGCTCGCCGCCTTCTCGCGCGGCCTGTTCGCGCTGGCCGATGCGCATGGCTGCGAGCTGGTCGGCGGCGACACCACGCGCGGCCCGCTCAATCTCTGCATCACGGTGTTCGGCGAAGTGCCGGCCGGCGCGGCGCTGCTGCGCTCGGGCGCACGCGCGGGCGACGATGTCTGGGTCAGCGGCACGCTCGGCGATGCGCGGCTGGCGCTCGAGGTGTTCCGCGGCGCGCTGGCGCTGCCGGCCGAGCTGTTCGAGCTGGCGCGCGGCCGCATGGAACAGCCGACGCCGCGTGTCGCGCTGGGCCTGGCGCTGCGCGGCATCGCGACGTCGGCGGTCGACCTCAGCGACGGGCTGGTCGGCGACCTCGGCCACGTGCTGCGCGCAAGCGGCGTCGGCGCGCGCCTCGACGTCGATGCGGCCGCGAAGCTGCTGGCGACCGGTGACATGGCAGGCCTGGACATCCCCATGCGGCGCGCCTGCACGCTGGCCGGCGGCGACGACTACGAGCTCGCGTTCACGGCGCCGGCGTCGGCGCGCGCCGCGGTCGAGCAAGCCGGTCGCGCAAGCTCGACGCCGGTCACGCGGATCGGCGCCATCGAGGCCGAGGCGGGCCTGCGCCTGGTTGACGCCCAAGGCGCTGCCGTGACGCAGCGCTTCGCGTCCTTCGACCACTTCGCCTGAGCGGGCTTCGGTCGCCCCAAGCGGCCTCAAGCGCGGCGTCGGTTCTCGACCGGTACCGCCTCGAGCACCGCGAAGGCCGAATCGATCTCCAGATCGTTCAGCACGCAGGTCAGCCCGCGGTAGAGCTCGTTCGGCGACACCGGCTTGTGCAGCAGCGGCACGCCGCTGGCCCGGGCCTCGCGCAGGCGCTGGGGCGCGGTATCGCCGGTGATCAGCAGGGCCGGCAGCTGCGCGCCGAACTCGGCACGCAGCGCCGCGATGGCCTCGGCACCGGTGCGCAGTTCGCGCAGGCGATAGTCGCTGATGACCAGGCCCGGCGGATGGGCCCGCGCCAGCGCCTGGGCGTCCTCGATCGAGTCGGCGACATCGCATTCGCAGCCCCAGGCCGTCAGCAGCTGCTGCATGCCGGCGCGCACCGCCTCGTCGTCGTCGATCACCAGCACCCGGACGTCGAAGACCCGCGCATGGCCGGCGGCGGTCTCGAAAACGCTGCTCGCAACACCGCTCTGCGCGATCGGCAGGGCCAGCCTGAACACGCTGCCGCGCCCTGGCTCGGACACCAGCGACAGCGGGAGGCCCAGCGCACGCGCCAGGCCCTGTGCGATCGCCAGGCCCAGCCCCAGGCCCTTGCGCCGGTCGCGCTCGGCGTTGCCGAGCTGATGGAACTCGCGAAAGATCTCGCTGTGCTGGGTCGGCTCGATGCCGATGCCCGTGTCCCAGACTTCGAGCAGCAACTCCCGCCCACGGCCGCGGCAGGCGACCAGCACGCCGCCGCTGTCGGTGTAGCGGATCGCGTTCGAGACCAGGTTGCGCAGGATCAGCGCCACCAGCGCCGGGTCGGAGCGCACCGCCGCATGGGTCTCGCGCGAGCGGTAGACGATGCCCTTGGCGTCGGCTTGCGGCGCCAGTTCGTTCTCGATCCGGTTCAAGAGGGGCTGCAGCAGGAAATCCTGCATC
This sequence comes from Variovorax sp. P1_H2, assembly GCF_056405295.1. Classification (NCBI taxonomy): domain Bacteria; kingdom Pseudomonadati; phylum Pseudomonadota; class Betaproteobacteria; order Burkholderiales; family Comamonadaceae; genus Variovorax; species Variovorax sp. P1_H2. The sequence goes on from NZ_JBFUCJ010000065.1 coordinate 38,877, forward strand.
TGCGGCTCGACCACGCCGGCCTCGATGCGCGAGAAATCGAGCAGGGTGTCGAGCATCTCGGCCGAGGCCTGCCAGGTGGCGCGGGCATTGGCCAGCGCGTCGTACTGGGCCCCCGACAACTTGCTGCGGGCCAGCACCTCGAGGAACAGCCCCTGCGCATGGATCGGCTGGCGCAGGTCGTGGCTGGCGGCGGCGAGAAACTTGGACTTGGCCAGGTTCGCCTGGTCGGCCTTCAGCTGCGCCGCCTGCGCATGGCCGGTCTCGACCCGCAGACGCTCGATCAGCTCCAGGTTTTCGAAGCGCAGGTCGATCGCCGCGCGCGCTGCCCGGGCGCTGTTGCGCGCCTGGCCGAACAGCGTGGCGACATAGAGCACCGCGCCCACGCCGAGCGCGTTGTAGGCCGGGTCGCCCAGCAGCACCAGCT
>NZ_JBFUCJ010000066.1:0-39034 GCF_056405295.1 Variovorax sp. P1_H2
CGCCGATGATAGTGCGGGTTCCCGTGTGAAAGTAGGTCATCGTCAGGCTCTTACAGCCCAAATCGCCCAGCCCCTCAAAAGGCTGGGCGCTTTGCTTTGTGCGCCGCTCCCTTCAGCTATTGCGAATATGCGATCCGTCGCAGCTCGCGGCGCCAGCCTGCATGTCCGGTTGATGCAGACSCCTCCATTGGCAAGGGGGAACGGGGCGTTGACTCACGGCGGGCATGGGGTGTTTGCGAGAATCCCGACCGAGCAGGTCGTCAGGACTCACAGTCTGAGGGTCCGATCCGCAGGACGCCGCAGGACGCCGCAACCGTTGCCAGTGCGATTCGCATGCGTCACGCCGTCCCGCCTTCATCCTTTCCCATTCCCCGGAGATCTTCCATGTTGTCAGTCTGGTCCCGCCGCGCCCGTTGGAGCGCGCTTCCCGCCGTTCTCGTCCTTGCGGCGGCGTGTACGTCGGTGCCCCCGGCGCGCGTCGCCGAACCGGTCAAGGTCAAGGTCTTCGTCGCCGCCATGTTCGAAATTGGCCAGAACACCGGCGACCGGGCCGGTGAGTTCCAGCATTGGTACGAGCGCTACTGGACGGGTGCCACGCCGCTCATGGTTCCTGGCGCGCTGCAGCCGGTGTACTGCAACGCGGATGGCGTCTGTGGCGCGGTGCTCGGCATGGGCAAGGTCAACTCTTCGTCGTCGATGCAGGCGATCCTGACCAGTCCGAAGTTCGACTTCTCGAAGGCCTACTACGTGATCTCGGGCGTCGCCGGGACGCCGCCCTCACGCGGCACCATCGGCGAGGTCAATTGGGCCACCTGGCTGGTGGACTACGACCTCGGCCACCGCTGGGCGCCCGAGGAGAACAAGGGCGGCGAGCCGACCTTCATGCCGCGCAAGGGCTACGAGGAGTACCGCCGTTTCAAGCTCAACCCGGAACTGGTCGCCTGGGCGATGAAGCTCTCGGCCGACACGCCGCTCAAGGATTCCGATTCCGCCAAGGCCTACCGCCTGCGCTACCCGCAGGCCGCGGCGCGCCGTGCGCCCTTCGTCGGCACCGGCACCCACATGACCGGCGACACCTTCTTCCACGGCCCGGGCATGTCGAACCAGGCGCAGTACATCGCGAAGCTGTACGGCGCTGACGACTATGTGATCACCGAGATGGAGGCCGCCGCGATCACGCTGGTGATCAAGCGCCAGCACGGCACCGACCGCGTGATGAGCCTGCGCGGCGCGGTCAATTTCGACCAGGGCCATCCGCGCGAGACGACGCTGCAGCACCTGGATCCGGCGCCCGGCGAAACCGCGGGCGGCTTTGCCGAGACGGTCGAGAACATCGAGCTCGTCGGCAGCCGCGTGGTCGATCACATCGTCGTCAACTGGCCGCAATGGCAGGGCGGCGTGCCGGCGTTCACGCCGCGTTGACCGAGGGTCAAGGGCCTGTTCACACTATTTCCGGGGTCGCGAAGGCTTGCCAGGACGGGCCAATCAAGGCGCGCGACGCGGCATGTGCGTTGGCACATGCAAGGCGTGCAACGCCGAGTGGCTCGTCCTGGCAGGCCTTCCCTGCGGGTTGCCGGGCCAAGGGGCCGTCTGCGGCGTTGCCCCCGCTTGCAAGGCGAACGCCTTGCTGCGCGCGGGCGCCTTGCATCCAGCCCCTTGGCCCGGCAACGCGATCCCCGGAAATAGGGTGAACAGGCCCTTCTAGAACAGCGAGGCGGTCCGGCCCGCCGCCTCGTCGGCAGGCCCTCCGCCGCGGCGGCCCAACGCCGCTGGGCGGGCCGTCGGCTCGGCCGCGACTTCCCCGGCCCTCGCCAGGGTGCCCACGCGAACGCCGAGCAGGCGCAGCGGACGTTCCAGCGGCACCCGCTTGAGGCATTGGCCCGCAACCCGCCGGATCGCCTTCGGGTCGGCCGTGAAGCCTTCGATGGTCTGGTCGCGGGTCGCGATCTTGAAGTCTCCGTAGCGCAGCTTGATGCCGATGGTCTTGCCGACATAGCCCTTGCGCTGCAGGTCCTCGGCCAGTTTCTCGCACAGGTGGGTGAAGATGGCGCCGAGCTCGGCGCGGTCGCGCACTGCGTGCAAGTCGCGGTCGAAGGTGGTCTCGCGGCTCATCGAAACCGGTTCGCTCTCGGTGACCACCGGCCGATCGTCGCGGCCCCAGGCGACCTCGTGCATCCAGGCGCCGCTGGACTTGCCGAAATGGGCGACCAGCCAGTCGCGGTCCTTCGCGGCGAGCTCGCCGACGGTGCGGATCCCGTGGCCCTGCAGCTTCTCGTCGGCCTTGGGCCCGATACCGTTGACCTTGCGGCAGGGCAGGGGCCAGATGCGGGTTTGCAGGTCGCTTTCGAACACGATCGAGATCCCGTTGGGCTTGTCGAATTCGCTGGCCATCTTGGCCAGCAGCTTGTTGGGCGCGACGCCGATCGAGCAGGTCAGGCCAGTGGCCTCGAGGATCGATTTCTGGATCAGCCGCGCCAGCACGCGTCCGCCTTCACGCTGGCCGCCCGGCACGTCGGTGAAATCGATGTAGACCTCGTCGACTCCGCGGTCCTCCATCAGCGGCGCGATCTCGGTGATGACCTGCTTGAAGCGGCGCGAATATTTCCGGTACTCGTCGAAGTCCACCGGCAGGATCAGCGCCTGCGGACACAGCTTGGCGGCCTTCATGAGTCCCATCGCGGAGCCGATGCCGAACTGCCGCGCCGCATAGGTGGCGGTGGTGATCACTCCGCGGCCGGCGTAGTCCTTCAGTAGCGGAAAGGCCGCCACCGGAATGTCGGCCAGCGTGCCGCCTTCGGGAAGGTTGCGCAGCGCTTCGTCGACCTTGCGCCGGCCGCCGCCGATCACCATCGGCAGGCCCTTGAGCTGCGGGTAGCGCAGCAGTTCGACAGAGGCGTAGAAGGCGTCCATGTCGAGGTGGGCGATGCGTCGGATCGGTGCGGGCGTCACGCTTGCCATTGTCGCCGTTGCCGCTCCCTGCACCGGCCGCCATGTTCGATGCCGTGGCGCGCCTCGCGGCGGGACCTGGCGCAGCACTGCCGCGCCCGCTGTTCGCCGGGCATGCGGCATGCGGCGCGTGCCGTGGCTCCGTGAGGCGCCGCCGGTGGTGCTTGCGCTGCGCGGCATGGCGGTGCCATCATCCAGCCCATGCAGACGCTCGCAACCATCCTCTGGCGGCGGCTCGACCAGCCGGGGCACGATGTCTGCCGGCTCGAACGCCAGGGCGACAATTGGCAGATCGACGGCGGCGCGGCCTTTCGCCATGAGGACGGAAGGGTCGCCCAGCTGCACTATCGCCTGCGCTGCGATCGCGCCTGGCACACCCAGTGGGGCACGGTGCGCGGCTGGCTCGGCGGCGAGAGCATCGACGTCTCGATCGTGCACGACGTCCATGGCGGCTGGAAACTCAACGACGCGCCGGTACCGGAGCTCGGCCATTGCGTCGACCTCGACCTGGGCTTCACGCCGGCGACCAACCTGCTGCAGCTCCGGCGGCTGCACCTGGACATCGGAGAGGCGGCCGATGCGCCGGTTGCCTGGCTCGACCTGGACGGCGGTGGACTCAGCGAGCTGCGACAGCGCTACGAAAGGCGCAGCGACGCCGGCTACTGGTACGCCGCCCCGCGCTTCGACTACGAGGCGATGCTGGAAGTCACGCCCGACGGCTTCGTGCGCCGCTACCCGACGCTCTGGGAAGCCGAGGACTGACTTGGCGAATTCAGCGGTCGTGGTGCAGGTAGCTGGCCTGCCGCGGCGCCGATCACGAACGGGATGCGCCAGCCCCAGGCCTTGAGTTCGGCTTCGCTGAGCAACTGCTCGAGCACCACGATCACCAGCACCGCCAGCAACTGGCCGCCGATCAGCGTGACGTACTGGAAGGATGAGAAGAAGCCGCGCTGGCCGCGCAGCGCGACTTCGCTCATGCAGGTGGCGGTGGTGCCGTATTCGCCGCCCACCGAAAGGCCCTGGAACAGCCGGCGGACCAGCAGCAGGAAGGGCGCCCAGGCACCGATGGCCGCGCAGGTCGGCAGGCAGGCGATGGCCAGCGAGCCGGCGTACATCATCGTGACCGAGATCAGCATCGAGGTGCGGCGCCCGTAGCGGTCGGCCACGCGGCCGAACAGCCAGCCGCCGATCGGCCGCATCAGGAAGCCGGCGGCGAACACGCCCGCGGTGTTGAGCAGCTGCGCGGTCGGGTCGGACTTGGGGAAGAACGAGGGCGCGAAGTAGAGCCTCGGCGCGGCCGCCGGCGCTGTTGGCCGGAGCCGCGTGTCGCCTGCGAGGCCTCCGGGGATCCGCTCAGAAGGTGCCGGGCAGCAGGATGCTGGAGTCGACCTGGTCGATCTGCGTGCGGCCGCAGAAGGCCATCGTGAGGTCGAGTTCGCGCTGGATGATCTGCAGCGCGCGGGTCACGCCGGCCTGGCCGTAGGCACCCAGGCCGTAGAGGAAGCTGCGGCCGATCAGCGTGCCGTGCGCACCCAGCGCGCGCGCCTTGAGCACGTCCTGGCCGCTGCGGATGCCGCCGTCCATCCAGACTTCGATCTCGGTGCCCACCGCCTCGGCGATCGCGGGCAGTGCCGCGATCGAGGAGGGGGCGCCGTCGAGCTGGCGGCCGCCGTGGTTCGAGACGATCAGCGCATCGGCGCCGCTGGCCGCCGCCAGGCGCGCATCCTCGACGTCCATGATGCCCTTGAGGATCAGCTTGCCGCCCCAGAGCTTCTTGATCCACTCGACATCGGCCCAGCTCAGCGTCGGGTCGAACTGCTCGGCGGTCCATGACGAGAGCGAGGACAGGTCCTTGACGCCCTTGGCATGGCCCGCGATGTTGCCGAAGGTGCGGCGCTTGGTGCCCAGCATGCCCATGCACCAGCGCGGCTTGGTCGCCAGGTTGATGAGGTTCTTGATCGTCGGCTTGGGTGGCGCCGTGAGGCCGTTCTTGATGTCCTTGTGGCGCTGGCCGAGGATCTGCAGGTCGAGCGTGAGTTGCAGCGCGCTGACGTTGGCGGCGCGGGCGCGCTCGATCAGGCGCTCGATGAAGTCGCGGTCGCGCATCACGTAGAGCTGGAACCAGAACGGATGGCGGTCGGTCTTCTCGGCGATGTCTTCGAGCGAGCAGATGCTCATGGTCGAGAGCGTGAAAGGGATGCCGAAGTCCTTGGCGGCGCGCGCCGCCAGGATCTCGCCGTCGGCATGCTGCATGCCGGTCAGTCCGGTCGGGGCGATGGCCACCGGCATCGCGACTTCCTGGCCGATCATGGTGGTGCGGGTCGAGCGGCCTTCCATGTTGACCGCCACGCGCTGGCGCAGCTTGATCTTCTGGAAATCGCTTTCGTTGGCGCGGTAGGTGCTCTCGGTCCAGGCGCCGGAGTCGGCGTAGTCGTAGAACATGCGCGGCACGCGGCTCTTGGCGATGACTCGCAGGTCTTCGATGGTCGTGATCTTGGACAGGTCTGGCACGAGAAAGGGCTCCTGGGTTCTGTGGCTGCGCAATGCCTATTATCTTCGGGACGGCGCGCGCTCCTGTCATCGGCGCACCAAGGCGGCACGGCTGTTGCTTGCATCTGGTGCATGGAAACGCCCGTCCTGCCCGTCCCGGCCAGCCATCCCCTTTGGCAGCACCAGCTCGGCCTGCTGCTCGAATCGACCGGCGAAGGCATCTTCGGCATCGATCTCGACGGCCACTGCATGTTCATCAACCGGGCCGGCGCGCAGATGCTGGGCCACGAGCGCGCCGCGGTGCTGGGGCGCAACATGCACGATCTCACGCACCACTCGCATCCGGACGGTTCGCACTATGCCGACACCGATTGCCCGATCTTCAACGCCTTCCGGCGCGGCCTGGCCTGCCGCATCGACACCGAGGTGTTCTGGCGCCGCGACGGCAGCGCCTTCGCCGTGGAGTACTCCAGCCATCCGATCATGGACGGCGGGCAGGTGCGCGGCGCGGTCATCACCTTCGTCGACATCACCGAGCGCCGCCGCTCGGCGCTGGCGCTGCAGCAGGCCAAGGACGAGCTCGGGCTGCGCGTGGAGGAACGCACGCGCGCGCTCAGCGATGCCCTGGCGCAGCTGCGCGAGCTCTCTGCCTGGCTGGACAAGGTGCGCGAGGACGAGCGCACCCGCATCGCGCGCGAGGTGCACGACGAACTCGGCAGCCTGCTGGTGGCGCTCAAGATGGATGTCGACTGGATCGGCAAGCGCCTCGGCGAGCAGCAGGAGCGTGCGCCCGATGACGCCCAGCAGATGCGCACGCTGATGCGCAGCAAGTGCCGCAACATGAGCGGGCTGATCGAGCGCGCGGTCGACAACGTCGGGCGCATCATCACCGACCTGCGGCCCAGCATCCTCGACCACCAGGGGCTGTGGGCCGCACTCGAATGGCAGGCCCACGAGTTCGTGCAGTCGGCCGAGCTGGCGCTCGACTGGCAGATGGCGGTGGCGCCCGGCATCGAGCTGCCCGAGGCGGCGGCGATCGCGGTGTTCAGGATCTTCCAGGAGATACTGAGCAACGTCGGCCGGCACGCCCGGGCGACGCGGCTCGAGATCCGGATCGAGGCCGTGGCCGGCAGGCTGCGCATCCGCGTGCGCGATGACGGCGTCGGCGCACCGGCCCACGCCTTCGAGGCCGCGACCGCCTACGGCGTGCTTGGCATGCGCGAGCGGGCGCTGCACTTCGGCGGGCAGATCCAGATCCACAGCGAGCTGGGCGTGGGCAGCGCGTTCAGCCTGGAGTTGCCTTTGCCATGAGCGATGAAAAGGACATCCGGGTGCTGATCGGCGACGACCATCGCATCGTGCGCGAGGGACTCAAGCAGGTGCTGGGCGATCTCTCGAACGGCCGGCCCGAGATGGTGGTGGTCGGCGAGGCCCAGAGCGGTCCCGAGGTGCTCGACGGCGTGGCGGCGCTCGGCGGCCCGGTGGGACTCGACGTGGTGCTGCTCGACATCGCGCTGCCGGGCCGGGACGGGCTGGACGTGCTGCAGGCCCTGCGCAGGCAGTGGCCGGCGCTGCCGGTGCTGATGCTCAGCACCTATCCCGAGAAGCAGTACGCGGTGCGCTGCATCAAGCTGGGCGCGGCCGGCTACCTGCACAAGAGCGCCGATCCGGACGACATGGTCGGCGCGGTGCGCAAGGTGGCGGCTGGCGGCAGGTATGTGTCGCCGGCCACGGCGGAGGCGCTCGCGGCGGCTGTCGGCAGCGCGGCGGGGCAGGGCGCCGACGCGCTCTCGCACCGCGAGCACCAGGTCTTCAGGCTGCTCACGGCCGGGCAGACCGTGAGCGAAATCGGTGCACGGCTCGGCCTGGCGCCCAACACGGTCAGCACCTATCGCGCGCGCATCCTCGAGAAGACGGGAACCAAGAACGATGTCGAGTTGGCGCTGTATGCCGAGCGCCACGCCAAGGCGTCTCCCGCGGCCTGAAAGTCGCCCGGATCGACCGTCTTGTAGGGCTGCCCCTACACGGCATCGACCGGGCTCCCGCGATCTTGCGCGCAGCGGCCTGCAGGGACGGCAATCGGCCCGGCCCTTGCATCGGGAGCCTCATCTTTTCAACGAGGTGCACCATGTCCCGACTGCCTGAAGCTCCCGCCGGCGACCCCTACGACGCCGACCGCCCGCTTGCGATGCGCTGTGCCTGCGGCCGCGACCATGCGCCCGGCGCGCATGTCGGTGCGATCGAGGATTCGAACGCCAAGCTCGAGGCCAGCCTGGTGAAGGCGTTGTTCCCGGTCGACAGCGTGCGCCGCGGCTTCCTGCGCGCGGTGGGCGCCAACACGGCGCGCGCCGCGATCCTGTCGGTGCTGCCGCTGGGCGCGCTGCAGGCGATGGCGCAGGAGAAGGGTCCGCTCGAAAAGAAGGACCTGAAGATCGGCTTCATCCCGATCACCTGCGCGACGCCGCTGATCATGGCGCACCCGCTGGGCTTCTATCAGAAGCAGGGGCTCAATGTCGAGGTCGTGAAGACCGCGGGCTGGGCGTTGATCCGCGACAAGATGCTCAACAAGGAGTACGACGCCACGCACTTCCTGTCGCCGATGCCGCTGGCGATCTCGATGGGCGCCGGCGCCAACGCGACGCCGATGAACGTCGCCGCGATCCAGAACACCAATGGCCAGGCCATCACGCTGGCCAACAAGCACAAGGACAAGCGCGATCCGAAGCTCTGGAAGGGCTTCAAGTTCGCGGTGCCCTTCGAGTACAGCATGCACAACTTCCTGCTGCGCTACTACGTGGCGGAAGCGGGCCTGAACCCCGATACCGACATCCAGATCCGCGTCGTGCCGCCGGCCGAAATGGTGGCCAACCTGCGGGCCGGCAACATCGACGGCTACCTCGGTCCCGATCCGTTCAACCAGCGCGCGGTGTTCGAGGAAGTCGGCTTCATCCACATCCTGACGAAAGAGATCTGGAACGGCCATCCGTGCTGCGCCTTCGGTACGTCGAGTGCCTTCATCCAGCAGAACCCGAACACCTTCGCGGCGCTCACGCGGGCCGTGCTGACCGCCTCGGCGATGGCGCGCGAGCCGAAGAACCGCGAGCTGATCGCCAAGGTGATCGCGCCGGCGCAGTACCTGAACCAGCCCGAGACCGTGCTGACCCAGGTGCTGACCGGCCGCTTCGCCGACGGCTTGGGCAACATCCGCACGGTGCCCGACCGGATCGACTTCGACCCGATCCCGTGGCAGTCGATGGCGGTCTGGATGCTGACGCAGATGAAGCGCTGGGGCTACGTCAAGGGCGAGGTCGACTACAAGCAGTTGGCCGAGAAGGTGTTCCTGATCACCGATGCGAAGAAGCGCATGAAGGAACTCGGCCAGACGCCGCCCGAGGGCGCGTTTCCGAAGTTCACGATCATGGGCCGGGTGTTCGATCCGGCGAAGCCGGACGAGTACGCGCGCAGCTTCGCGATCAGCAAGATGGCTGGCTGAGCGGCATGAAGAAGTCGCTGCGCCTCAAGGCCGCGCTGCTGTCGCTGGTACTGCTGCTGGCCTTCCTCGCGCTATGGCAGGTGGCCACGATGTCCTCGGGCGCTGCCGCTTCGCAGGCCGGCATGACGGCCGAGCAGATCGAATACCAGAAGATGCTCGGCAAGGACCCCGGGCAGGTGAAGACGGCCGGCTTCCCGACGCCGGCCGAGATGGGCGCCACGGCCTGGAAGCACCTGGCCAATCCGTTCTACGACAACGGACCGAACGACAAGGGCATCGCGATCCAGCTCGCCTGGTCGCTCGGGCGCGTGGCGCTCGGCTTCCTGCTGGCCTGCCTGGTGGCGGTGCCGCTGGGCTTCGTGATCGGCATGTCGCCGCTGTTGCAGAAGGCCTTCGACCCGTTCATCCAGGTCCTGAAGCCGATCTCGCCGCTGGCCTGGATGCCGCTGGCGCTCTACACGATCAAGGATTCGTCGACCAGCGGCATCTTCGTGATCTTCATCTGCTCGGTGTGGCCCATGTTGCTCAACACCGCCTTCGGCGTCGCCTCGGTCAAGCGCGAGTGGCTCAACGTCGCGAGCACGCTCGAGGTGAAGCCGCTGCGGCGCGCCTTCCGCGTGATCCTGCCGGCGGCGGCGCCGACCATCCTGACCGGCATGCGCATCAGCATGGGCATCGCCTGGCTGGTGATCGTCGCCGCCGAGATGCTGGTCGGCGGCACCGGCATCGGCTACTTCGTCTGGAACGAATGGAACAACCTGTCGCTCACCAACGTGATCTTCGCGATCCTCGTGATCGGCGTCGTCGGCATGCTGCTCGACATGGCCTTCGCGCGGCTGCAGAAGAAGGTGACCTATGTGGAGTGAGCAAGGAGCTTTCATGCATTCATCCGTCGCCGCCGCGCCATCGGCCGGCAGCGGCTTCCTGCGCATCGAGGGGCTCTCGAAGTCCTTCGTGCCGGGCAAGCCGGTGTTCGCCGAGGTCGGCTTCACGCTCGACCGCGGCGAGTTCGTCTGCATCATCGGCCACTCGGGCTGCGGCAAGACCACCATCCTCAACGTGCTGGCCGGGCTCGACAGCGCGACCGGCGGCCATGTGTTCATGGACGGGCGCGAGGTCGCGGGACCCAGCCTCGAACGCGGCGTGGTGTTCCAGAGCCACGCACTGATGCCCTGGCTCACGGTGCGGCGCAACATCGCCTTCGCGGTGCAGTCGCGCTGGCCCGAGTGGCCGGCCGTCAAGGTCGACGAACAGGTGCGCCGGTTCGTGTCGCTGGTCGGCCTCGACGGCGCGATCGACAAGAAGCCCTCGCAGCTCTCGGGCGGGATGAAGCAGCGCGTGGGCATCGCGCGGGCCTTCTCGATCCAGCCCAAGATGCTGCTGCTCGACGAGCCCTTCGGCGCGCTCGATGCGCTCACGCGCGGCACCATCCAGGATGAGCTGATGGCGATCGTGCGCCAGACGCAGCAGACGGTCTTCATGATCACGCACGACGTCGACGAGGCGATCCTGCTGGCCGACCGCATCCTGCTGATGAGCAACGGCAGCGAGACCGGGGCCGGCTACAGGCCCGGCAACATCGCCGAGACCGTGGTCAACCCGCTGCCGCGCGCGCGCACGCGTGCGGGGTTGCACCACCTCGACGGCTACTACGCGTTGCGCAACCATATCGTCGACTTCCTCGTCTCGCGCGCCCGGGCCGCTTGATCTCTTTTCCATTCAGCACAACCAACAGGAGCATTCGCATGAACCGCAACGACGTTACCGAGAAGATCATCACCGTGAAGGTGGCCAAGGGCATCCAGTGGGCCGACGTGGCCAGGAAGGTCGGACTGTCGAAGGAGTGGACCACCGCCGCCTGCCTCGGCCAGATGACGCTGGACGCCGCGCAGGCCAAGACCATCGGCAAGATCTTCGGCCTCACGGCCGAGGAGCAGAAGTGGCTGCAGGTGGTGCCGTACAAGGGCTCTCTGCCGACCCCGGTGCCCACCGACCCGCTGATCTACCGCTGGTACGAGGTGGTGAGCGTCTACGGCAGCACGATCAAGGAACTGATCCACGAGGAGTTCGGCGACGGCATCATGAGCGCGATCGACTTCAGCATGGACATTCAGCGCCAGGCCGACCCGAAGGGCGACCGCGTGAACGTGGTGCTGTCGGGCAAGTTCCTGCCGTACAAGACCTACTGAAATGAAACACCCCCCGAGGCGCCTGCGGCGCCCCGAGTCGCTGCCAGAGGCAGCGGCTCTTCGGTTCCGTCCAAGCCTGCGCAGGCAGGCTTGGAGCCGCGGACCTCAGCCCCTCAAGGGGGGCGATACCGGCGGCCCGGCAAAGCCGGTTCCGCGGTATCCCTGGCATTTGGCTGCGCCGGTTTCATGCGTCGCGGGTCACGTGATCGCGTGATGGACCTCTGAGCTCACGGTGCCGCCGGCAGCTTTGCAGGCATCGGCGCAGAATCCCTCGTCCAACATCGACGAGGAAAGATTCATGCGGATCCTGGTAGTGGGCGCGGGTGCGCTGGGCGGGTATTTCGGTGGCCGGCTGCTCGAGGCCGGACAGGACGTCACCTTCCTGCTGCGGCCCCGGCGCACCGCGCAACTGTCGAAGACCGGCCTGGTGATCAGGAGTCCGAAGGGCGACCTGACGCTGGCGGCGCCGCCCTCGGTCCAGGCCCGGAGCATCGGTGGGCCGTACGACGTGGTTGTCGTCGGCTGCAAGGCCTACGACCTGGCAGAGACCATGGAGTCGTTCGCCCCCGCTGTCGGGCCCGAGACGGCCATTCTTCCGCTGTTGAACGGCATGCGCCATCTGGACGAGCTGGGCCGGCGCTTCGGCGCCGACCGCGTGCTGGGCGGGCTGTGCATGATCTCGGCTTCGCTCGACGAGGAGGGCAGGGTGCTGCACCACAACGACCTGCACGGCCTGAGCTATGGCGAGTTCAGCGGCGCACGCTCGGCGCGCGTGCAGGCGCTGCAGGCGGCCTTTGCCGGTGCGAACTTCGAGGCCCGCGCCTCCGACGACATCCTGCAGGACATGTGGGAGAAGTGGATGTTCATCGCCTCGGCCGCCAGCATGACCTGCCTGATGCGAGCGACCGTCGGCGACATCGCGCAGAGTGGCGGCACCGACGTCGCCGATGCGGTGGTGGACGAATGCGCCGCCATCCTGGCCCACAACGGCTTTGCGGTGCGTCCCGAATCGCTGGCACGGGCGCATGCCATGCTGGCGGTCAGGGGTTCGACGATGACGGCCTCGATGTTCAAGGACATCGAACGCGGCGCGGCCATCGAAGGCGACCATATCGTCGGCGATCTGCTGCGGCGCAGCGCGGATGGCGGCAAGCGGATGTCGCCGCTGCGCATCGTCCAGGCGCACCTGCTGGCCTATGAGACGCGGCGAGCTCGGGAATCGAGCACCGGCTGAGCGGCGCCGGACGCCTTCGCCGGCCTCAGCGCTTCGCGCTCGCCACCACCCCGGCGCCGCGAACCTCGAGCCTGAGCTCGTCGGCCACCTGGCCGCGGGCATCGATCAGCTGCACCACGTGCCGCCCGGGCCAGGGCAGCCATTGCGCGCTGGCGCCGCGCGCCAGGGGCTTGCCGTCGATGCGCCATTGCACGCCGCGGCCCTCGGCCTCGAAGCGCACCCGCTGGCGGTTCGGCGGGATGTCGGGGTCGAGCGCGATGATCGTGCTGTCCGCCGGCGCCGTGATGCGTGGCGCTGCTTCGGCCGCCGGGGCCTCGGGCGCGATCGCGAACAAGGGCTGCTCGGTGCCGGCGATGAACCACTCGCTGCGTCCCGCCTCCAGCGCGTCGCCGAAGCGCACGCGCGCCTGCACCACGCCGGCCGGCGGGGCCGGTGCCCGGCTCGGCTCGGCGCGATGCAGGAAACCCATCAGCTGGGCCCAGACCGGCGCTGCGCCGCTGGTGCCGCTGACCTCCCACATCGGTGCGCCGCTGGCGTTGCCGACCCAGACACCGACCGTGTAGCGCTGTGACCAGCCGACGGCCCAGTTGTCGCGCATGTCCTTGCTGGTGCCGGTCTTCACGGCGGTCCAGAAGCGGGTGCCGAGCACGCTGTCGAGACCGAAGGTGCGCGCGCGGGCGTTCGGGTCGGCCAGGATGTCGCCGACGATGAAGGCGGCGCGTGGGTCGATGGCGCGGTCCCTGTCTTTTGTCGATGCGGGGGCGGGTTCGTACAGAGAGCGGATGTCGCCGAAGCGTCCGCCATTGGCCAGCGTCCGGTAGGCATTGGTCAACGCCAGCAGCGACACCTCGGCGCTGCCGAGCGCCAGGCTGTAGCCGTAGTAGTCGCCGTTCTGCGCCAGCGGCAGTCCGGCCGCGCGCAGCTGGCGCGCGAAGGCCTCGGGCGAGACCATCACCAGCGTGCGCACCGCCGGCACGTTGAGCGAGGCCGCGAGCGCGGTGCGCACCGACACCTGGCCCTTGAATTGCCGGTCGTAGTTCTGCGGGATGTAGAGCCCGCCGGCGGTGCTGATCTGCGCCGACGAGTCGTCCAGCAGCGAGGCCGCCGTGAGCCTGCGCTCGGCAATCGCCTGCGCATACAGGAAGGGCTTGAGGGTCGAGCCCGGCTGTCGCTGCGCGAGCACGCCGTCGACCTCGGCCGCGCGGCTCAGCGCGCCCGAGGAGCCGACCCAGGCGAGGACCCCGCCGCTGGCGTTGTCGAGCACCACCAGCGCGCCGTCCTCGACGTTGCGCCCGCGCAGTTCGCGCAGCTGGCGCTGCAGCGCATCGAGCGCGAAGCGCTGCAGCGGTGCACTCAGCGTGGTTCGGATCGGCTCGTGCGCGGTGCCGGCCTCCTTCAAGGCGCGCCGTGCCAGGTGCGGAGCGATCCCTTCGCTCGGATCGAAGGCGCGCCGCTGCAGCGCCGCGCTCGCGAACATGTCGAGTGCCGCGCAGTCCGGCTCGCTGCCGGCTTCCATCGCCCGCAGCAGCTCGCAGGCCCGCTGCGCCACCTGCGCAGCCTTGGCATTGGGGGCCCGCACCAGCGCCGCGGCGACCGCCGCCTCGCGCGCATCGAGCCCGTGCGACGCCTTGCCGAACAGCGTGCGCGACAGCGCGTCGATGCCGACGATCTCGCCGCGGAAGGGCACCAGGTTGAGGTAGGCCTCGAGGATCTGGTCCTTGCGCCAATGGCGTTCCAGCTGCTGGGCCGCGACGGTCTGGCCGAGCTTCTGCGCCAGGCTGCGGCCGCCGCCGGCGCGCCGCAGCTCGTCGTCGAGCAGGCCGGCCAGCTGCATCGTGATCGTCGATGCGCCGCGGGTTCGGGTGTTCCAGAGATTGCCCCAGGCCGCGGCCGAGACCGCCCGCCAGTCGACGCCGCTGTGCGCGTAGAAGCGCTTGTCCTCGCTCAGCAGCATCGCGCTGCGCAGGGCCGGCGAGATGTCGGCGAGCGCGATCCAGTCGCCGCGCCGCACGCTGGCGTCGGTGCGCACGCGCTGCAGCAGCACGCCGTCGCGGTCCAGCACCGCGGTGTCGGAGGGCCGGAAGTCGCGCCGGACCTCGTCGAAGCCGGCGGCGCCGGAGAGCGCCCAGGCCGGTGCCGCGAGCATCGCGGCGAGCGCCAGCACGAGTGACGCGGGCTTGATCACCGGCTTTCCAGCGTTTCCATGTGCCGGCAGATCTCGCCCGGCGTGGTGAACCACAGATCGCCCTGGTCGCGCAGGCGCGCCAGATGGGTGAGCGCGCGGCGCAGGTGCCGCAGCCGGTAGGGCTGGCCGACGATGTACGGATGCAGTGCCAGGCCCATCACCAGCGGCTGGCGGCGCGACTGCTCGAGCATCTCGTCGGCGTTGTCGATGACCATGGCGGCGAAGTCCTTGGCGTCCATCTGGCGCGCGATGATCATCGGGATGTCGTTCAGCTCCTGTGGATAGGGCACCGACCACAGCGTGCGGCCGCTGCGCGTGCGCATGCGAGTCGGCTGGTCGTCGTGGCACCAGTTGAGGGTGTAGCGGTACCCGGCCTCGGCCAGCAGGTCGGGCGTCAGGCGGCTCTCGGAGATCCAGGGCGAGAGCCACCCGGCCGGGGCCTGGCCGCTTTCGACGCGCATCCGCTCGCGGCAGTCGGCGAGCAGGGCCGCTTCGTCGGCTTCGGCCATGTCGGCCTGGCGTTCGGAGTTGCTGTGGCCGTGGCCGATGAGTTCGTCGCCGCGCGCCACCGAGGCGGCGACCAGCTCGGGGCAGTGGTCGTAGAGCGCGGTGTTGAGCAGGGTGCTCGAAGGCAGCGCCAGGCTGTCGAACAGCGCGAGGCAGCGCCAGGCACCGACGCGGTTGCCGTATTCGCGCCAGGAATAGTTCAGTACGTCCGGATGCGGATGCGCCGGCCCGATGCATGCGCCCATGCCTTCGCCGAAGGCGAAATGCTCGAGGTTGAAGCCCAGGTAGACCGCCAGCCGGGCGCCGTTGGGCCAGACATGGTCGGCGCGCCGCGTGATCGGCAGGTAGTCGAAGCGTCCGTGCGCGGGCAGCGGGCCGAGGTAGCGGGCAGTCATTCGATCAGACCGGACGCCGGGCCAGCAAGGCCCAGACGCCGGCGGCCGACAGCAGCGAGCCGCCGGCGAGGTTGAAGCGCCGCTGCGCCCTCGGCGAGGCCAGCAAGCGGCGCGCCGATCCGGCGAACACCGCATAGAGCGTGGCGTTGAGCGCGGCCATCGCGACGAAGGTCAGGGCCAGCACCCAGAGCTGATGCGTCACGCTGGCGCGCGGATCGATGAACTGCGGCAGGAAGGCGACGAAGAAGACGATGCCCTTGGGATTCAGCGCGGTCACGAGGTAGGTGTTGGCGAACAGCTTCCAGCGCGAGCCGGGTGCCGCGGGTGCGGCGAGCACGGCCGGTGAAATGCCGGCGCGCAGCAGCTTGATGCCGAGGTAGAGCAGGTACAGGCCGCCGACCCATTTGATGACGGTGAACCAGAAGGCCGAGGTCGCGAGCAGGGCGCCGAGGCCCAGCAGCGACACGACGAGCGCGGTCGAATCGCCGAGCGCGACCGCGGCCACCAGCGGCACGTTGGCGCGCTTGCCGTGCGCCACGGAATAGCTGATGACCGTCAGGATGGTCGGTCCGGGAATGATCAGCAGCACCGCCGATGCGGCGACGAAGGCGAGCCAGAGCTGGAGGGACGTGGGCATGGGGTTCCTTGCGTGACGGGCCGCCGCGATGCCGGCCTGCGGTGCAATATAAACGGTGCCGATCCGAAACCCTGGCGAGGGTCTCCGGCGACGACATCGATCGCGGTGTCAGTCATGGCGCTCAAGGACGACCTCCCAGAGTGCCTTGGGCAGCGCATAGCGCTCGACGACCTGTTCTTCCACGCTGAGCATGCGCCAACCCGTGGCGAACAGCCGGTCGACCGCGGCGCGGTCGAAGAAGCGCTTGGGGATGCCGTCGACGCTGTAGAAGTCGTCTCCGGGCTCGGGATCGCGCCGGGCGCCGTGGTGGTAGTCATGGGTCGAATTGAGCCGGCACAGCAGCAGGCCGCCGGGTCGCAACTGCTGCCGGATGCGCTCGGCGAGCGCCAGGGTCTCGGGCCAGTCGAAGTAGTGCAGACAGAGGCTGGCGACCACGACGCCGGCGCTGCCCGCGGGCAGGGGGAAAGGCYGGCGGATGTCCAGGCAATGGAGTTGCGCGGAGGGCGCGCGGGCACGGGCCTCCTCGATGGCCTCGGCATTGAGCTCGATGCCGACGACCCGCAGCCCGGCGCCGCCCAGTGTTTCGGTGTCGCGGCCGCTGCCGCAGCCGAGTTCCAGGATCGGCTCGCTGCCGGCGCGCTCGGCCAGCAGGGGCAGCCAGCGTTCGAGCCAGGGGTCGGTCGGCCTGGGCGGGCGCGTCATGCCTTGCGTTTCCCGGGCTTGCGGCGGTCTCCGGCGATTCGCCTTCGACCTACGCCTCCATGACCAGCTGCGTCTGCGTGACCACTGCGCACAGCTTGCCTTCCGCGGACTTGATCGTGGTCTGCCAGACCATCGTCGTTCGGCCCCGGTGCAGCGCGATCGATTCACCGACGACCGTGGTGTTCACGCGCGCGCCGCCGATGAACTTGGTGCTGGAGTCCGTGGTCGTGGTGCGCTTGCCTTGCGGCAGGTTGATGACCGTGCCCACGGCTCCGAGCGTATCGGCGAAGGCCATGATGGCGCCGCCGTGCAGGATGCCGCCGGCGGTGCACAGGTCGGCACGGACCTCGAGCTCGGCGACGATGCGCTCGGGCTCCAGCGTGAGCAGGCGCACACCCATCAGGCCCGGGAACAGCGGTTCGAGGATCTGCTGGATCTGTTCGATGGTTGGCATCTGGGCGTCCTGTCTCAGCCTTGGGCGCCGAAGCGAAGCGCCGATCGGGCGCGGGCCCGCGCCGCCTCGATCTCGCGATCGCGCGGGTCGGCGGTGGTGACCAGCGATTCGATCAGCGCGCGGGCCGCGGCCGTGACGTCCTCCACCGCGCGATCGAAGGCCGCCTCGTTGGCCTTGGAAGGGTGGGCGAAGCCGCTGAGCTTGCGCACGAACTGCAGCGATGCGGCGCGCATCTCCTCTTCGGTGGCGGGCGGGTCGAAGTTGAACAGGGTCTTGATACTTCTACACATCATGTCTCCATGTGAAGGCCGCAGGGCGAGCCTGCAGTGTGCGCAGGATCGAGCCCGAGCTCAACCCCGCACCCTCCTACTTGGCCGCTTCCACCTTGACCCTGGCGTTCGGCATCTCCCCGAACATTTCCGGCGCATACAGCGCCTCGACCCGGCTCGGCGGTAGCGCGAAGTCGCCGACGTTGTTGAGGCGCACGGTGTATTCCATCTTCACCACGCCCTTGGGCAGGTATTCGTAGTAGCTGCGGAAGGCCTCGAAGCTGCGCTCCTCGAAGGCCGGCCAGCCACTTCCCGAGCGCTTCTCGCCCTGGGTCGCGATCTGCGAATCGCGGCCCAGGCCGCCGCCGAGGATCGTGGCGCCGCCGGGGATCGGATCGGTGATCGCGACCCAGCGCATGTCGGCGCTGGCGTTGACTTCCAGGCTCACGCGCAGCACGTCGCCGCGCGTGTAGACGCCCGGCACCGCCTGCTCGACGGGCGTCACGGTCTTCTTGATCACGTAGCCGGCCGCGAACGGCGCCTTGAGCTCCACGGCGGCGAGCGACTGCAGCGTGAGCCAGGGCTTGCCGCTGCCGCTCTGCGTCAGCAGCAGCGTGTCGCGCACCGCGCCGGCCGGCCAGGAAAGGAACATCGTGTTGTTGCGCAGCATGCCCGGCGAGGCGGGTGCGCCGAAGGCGCTGGCCTGGTTGGGCGCGCCGCCCGGGTCGCCGGCCGTCACCCGCTGG
The DNA here is from genome assembly GCF_056405295.1 of Variovorax sp. P1_H2. Taxonomy (NCBI): domain Bacteria; kingdom Pseudomonadati; phylum Pseudomonadota; class Betaproteobacteria; order Burkholderiales; family Comamonadaceae; genus Variovorax; species Variovorax sp. P1_H2. The sequence continues at coordinate 18,248 of NZ_JBFUCJ010000066.1, forward strand.
ACCTTTCGCCAGTCCACCTGCGCCTTGGCCGTGCCCAGGCTGGCCGCGGTGATGCCGGTGACCGGCGTGCTCTCGAAGCGCTTCGAGAATTTCTCCAGCGCCATTCCGCCCCACAGGTTGGCGGTGGTGGTGTGCCAGGCGCCTTTCTGCTGGCGGCCGATGAAGCCGCTGGCCAGCCGGCCGATGTCGTCCTTCCAGGCCGGGTCGTCCAGCACCGCGAGCAGCAGCCGCGCGCTGTTGACGTCGCCGTTGACCATCAGCCACCACCAGTTGTCGTCCTGCTCGGTGCTGAACGCGAGCCGCGTGCCCTGCCAGCTCAGGCGCGCCTTGAGCACGTTGTTCGCCTCGTCGAGGCGCTGCTGGCGCTGCGGCACATCGGGCACCCGCCGCAGGATCTGCAGCCAGTCGATCACCGCGCTGGTGGGCCACTGGTTGGGGGCGATCGTGAGGCTGCCGGTCATGCGGCCCTGCGCCTTGCCGTAGCGCGACAGTGCCTCGAGCGCCGCCAGCTTGCGCACGTCGAGGTCCTTGCGCGGGCTCCAGAACTCGCGCTGGATGCGGCCCTCGACGAAGGCGATCAGGCCCTGCACCATCGGTGCGGCGGCTGCCTCGGGCAAGGCGAAAGCCGGGTCGATGGCGGCCGCCTCGTGCGTCGAGGCCAGCAGGTAGGCGGTCAGGATGTCGCTGCCGCGGTTCGCTTCGCCATCCCGTGGCGGGAAGTAGTTGGCCAAGCCGTCGCCGTCGAGGTAGGTCGGCAGTTGCGCCAGCACCGCCTGCCAGGCCTTGCCGTCGCGCAGGCCGATGGCCTTGCTGGCTTTCTGCTCGAGGCAGGCGTAGGGGTAGGCGGCGAACCAGTCGCGCACGCCGGTCAGGCCTTCGGCCAGGCGCGGCTGCAGCGACATCCGCAGGCCGCCACGGCCGGGCAGGGCATCGGCGGGCGGGCCGACGTCGAGCGTGAACGGGCCGTCGAGCTGCACCAGGGTCGCCTGCTGCACCGTCAGCGGCACCGCCGGCAGGATGCGCTGGCGCACCTTGAGCGCATCGTGCGCGCCGCCCAGCGTGTCGCGGGCCTCGATCTCCCACAGGATCGCCTCGGCGCGCGTCTGCGCGAGCTGCGCCGGCGCGGTCACGGTCCAGGCCAGTTCGCGGGCCTCGCCGGCCGGTATCTCGACCGTCTGCGGCGGGGGCGCGAGCAGCGTCGCGCGCGGCGTGGCCTCCACCTTCATGGCATTCGCCGTCGTGTTGCGCAGCGTGATCTGGGCCCGGAACTGGTCGTCCTCGCGCACCAGCGGCGGCAGGCCGCTGATGATCTGCAGGTCCTGCGTGGCCTGGATCGAGGCCTGGCCGGTGCCGAACAGTCCGGTGCCGGCATCGGCCACCGCGACGATCCGGAAGGTGGTCAGCGCATCGTTGAGCGGCACCGTCAGCGTGGCCTGGCCGTTGGCGTCGAGCACCATGGCCGGCTTCCACAGCAGCAGGGTGTCGAGCAGTTCGCGCGTCGGGCTCTTGCCGCCGCCGCCACCCGCGGGCACGGCTTTGCGGCCGTAGTGCCGGCGGCCGACGATCTCCATCTGCGCGGTCGCGGTGGATACGCCCCAGCTGCGCCGCTGCAGCATGGCCTCGAGCAGGTTCCAGCTGTCGTTGGGCAGCAGCTCGAGCAGCGCTTCGTCGACTGCCGCGACCGCGACTTCGGCGCCGGCCGCGGGCTTGCCGTCGGGCAGCCGGCCGGTGATGGTGACCTGCGCCTGGCTGCGCACCGGGTAGGCGGGCTTGTCGCTCGCCACCTTGAGATCGATGCGATGCGACTGCGTGCCGACCCGGATCTCGGCCAGGCCGAGCCGGTAGGCCGGCTTGCTCAAGTCGACCAGCGCGGTGGGCGCCACATACTCCTTGCCCTCGTACCAGAAGGCCGTCCACCACTCGCGTGGCGCCCTGAAGCCCCAGGTGAAGAAGCTGTACCAGGGCACCTCGCGCAGCCGCCCGCGCAAGGCCAGCACGCTGATATAGACGTTCGGCCCCCATTCGGGCTTGACCTGCAGGGTGACCGTCGGATCCTGGCCGTTGAGCTGCACCACATGGGTCTCGATCACGCCTTCGCGTTCCACCGAAACCAGCGCGGTGGCGAAGCGGAACGGGCTGCGCACCTGGAACYTGGCGRYCTCGCCGGGCTGGTAGCTYTTCTTCTCGGGCAGCACGTCSATGCGGTCGTGGTCCTCGCCGCCGAACCAGAGCTCGCCCTGGCGCGTCACGTAGACCGTGGCCGCGGCGCGGCTGTCGCGGCCGTCCTTGTCGGTGGCGCTCGCGATCAGCTCGACCTGGCCCGGCTCCTTGAGTTCGACCTCGCACAGCAGCAGGCCGCGGACATCGCTCTTGCCGCTGCAGATGGTGCCGATCTCCTTCACCTCGGTCTTGTTGTCATAGGTGTAGAAGCCGCCCACCATGCGCTTGCGGCTGGTGGTGGTGATGCGGGCGACGGCGCGCACGTTGAGCGTCACGCCTTCCTGGGGCTTGCCCGCGAGGTCGAGCGCCAGGGCCTGGAACCTGATCTTCTGGCTGGCCGAGACCCAGCCCTCGGTCTTGATGCCGGCGATGACCGCGGCCGGCCACAGCGTGTGGCTGCTGCGCAGCGTCTGCACTTCGCCGTTGGGGTCGGCGTAGCTGGCCTCGAGCAGCAGTTCGCGCGGCGTCGCCCGGGCGACCGGGATGTTGTCGATCGTGAGCTTCCCGGCGCCTTCGCGGTTGAGCGTGAGCGGCAGCTTGTCGGCGATCACGCGGACCTCGTCCGCGCTCGCCGGCTCGTTGTCTGCGTCCTTGCCCGGAGCGGCGAAGCTGAAGGCGTCGAAGTCGGCGAAGGACGGCTGCTTGCCGCGCACCAGCGCCGACACGCGCACCGGCAGCGCCGCCGCGCCGCCGCCCGCCACGTAGTTGATCTGCACGTCGACCGGCAGCGAGCCGACCGCCACCAGCGGCTTGCCGTCGCTGGGTCCGACGCGGCCTTCCAGCACCGGCAGGCGGAACTCCTCGACCCGGAACTGGCCGGTGGCATAGCTGCCCGGGCCGCCTTCCTCGGCGCTCGCGCCGCCTTCCTTGCCGCTCCTCAGCTCGACCTGGTAGATGCCGAGCCTGGCTGCCGGCGGGATCTCGAAGCGGCTCTCGCTGCTGAGTCCGCCGGTGGCGGTCTTGCGCCACTTCAGCGGCTGCGTGAACTGCTGGCCGCTGCCCGCATGGGTGACGACCAGCGTGTCCGGCAGCGACTCGGGCAGGCCGAATCCCTTTTGCGTCTGGGTGCGGATCAGGTGCTTCATCGACACCGTTTCGCCGGCGCGCAGCAGCATCCGGTCGAACACCGTGTGGGCGATGCGGTCGGGCCGGGGGTCGAGGCTGGTCGGCACATTGAAGCGCCAGGGCTCGATGCCGCGCTGCCAGTCGCTCCAGGTGAAGGCCAGGTCCTCGACGCCATCGGCGTCCTTGGCGCGGGCGCTGACGAAGTAGGCGCCGCTGCTGTCGTCGCCGTCGGTGGCGCAGGACGGTGCGTCGGCGGAGAGGCCGGACAAGCGGACCAGCCCGTTGGCGTCGGTGCTGCCGGCCGCCACCTCGCGGCCGTCGCAGGACGACACGCGGACCGCGGCGTTGGCGACCACGCGGCCCTTGTCGAGCGTCGTGACCCAGGCCACCGCGTTCTCGCGCCCCAGCTTGAAATGCACCGCCAGGTTGGTGGCCAGCGCCGTGGTGCGCACGTACATCGTGCGGCCGCTGCCGTAGCGCTCGTCGAGCAGTGCGTCGCCGAGCTTCTGCGAGGCGATCTCGAGCACGTGGAAGCCGGGCGTCAACGGAATGCCGACCACTTCGAAGGGCCGCGGGTCGCCGCCCTCGGCCTTCGGCATGTCGAGCGCACGCACCCCGACCTGGCCGCCGAGCAGCGACAGCATGCGGGTCTGGACGTTGTCGCGGTCGTCCTTGTCGATCACCTTCGGCAGCGCCCCCTTGACGTCGCGCGCGGCCCGCTTGCGCGGCACGCTGTCGTTGTCGTAGCGGCGCACCTTGCGGAACCAGGCGATGATCTCCGCATCGCTCTTCGGATTCAGGTCGCTGACCCGGCCCGGCGCGGCGCCCAGTGTCAGCGCCTGCACCTGCAGGGCCGGCTCGACGCGGCGCACCGTGACCGGCATCAGCGCCACGCCGCCGGGTTCGGCCAGGCGCTCGACCACGCCGAAGGGCGCGGCCGCGAACTTGGCCAGCGGCGGCATCAGGCCGGTCGCGACCTTGAGCGGAAAGGCGTCGGGCGAGGCCAGTGGGCGGCCCGAGGCGTCCTCGAACTTCGGCGGCAGCTCGATCGTGAAGGCCGTCTGCTCGGCGAAGGGCCCGGCGAAGCGCAGCGACTCGACCACGCCGTCGTCGTCCTTGGCCGCGTGGTCGTCGAACTCCGGCTTGAAGCTCTTGCCGGCGCCCTTGAGCACGATGGCCGCTGCCAGCTTGCGCGCCACCGGCGCGTTGAACTGCAGCACCATCGGCTTGAGCGGCAGGCAGGCCGAGCGCGCGTTCTCGCGCTCGCAGCTGAACGAGACCGCGAACGGCTCCCGCACCTCGAAGCCGAGCCGCCGCTCGACGTTGTTGACCACGCCCGAGGGCGTCGCGACGCCCTTGCCGTAGACCAGCTGCACCCGGCCGGCCGGCGGCAGCGTGCGCTTGCACTGCAGCGTCAGGAAGCGCTGCGGCGCCTTCTCGGCTTCCTTGTCGCGGCCCAGGGCCTTGAGGAGCGCGGCACGCTGCTCKCCGTCGATCTGTCTCACGGGAATGCGTTCGCCGATGCCGCTGGCCGTGCACCAGACGTTCTCCTGCACGCTCTCGGGCGTGGCCGGGCCGTTGAGTTCGAGCAGAAAGATCTGCTGCTCGTCGATCTTGCCGTAGTTCGGTTGCCAGTTGCGGATGAAGGGGCCGCCGCTGTTGAAGCGCCAGCTCTCGGCGCCGGTCAGTGCGGTGCCGCCGGCCGACTGGAAGCCGGCGACCCGCGACACCGTGCAGCGCACGCCCGGCGGCAGGTCGTTCTCGAAATCGAAGACCCACTGCTTCTCGCCGGTCCAGCGACCGGTGCCGCGGCCGGCCTCGGCATCGGTGCAGGCGACGGCCAGCGGGGCCGGGGCCTTGGGGTCGCCGAAGCGCACGGCCGGCTGGTCGAACTTGGCGACCACCTGGCGCACGCGCGAGACCTCGCCCTGCGGCGTCAGGCTGGTGATCTGCAGCGCGTGCGCCGCGCCGGCGGCCAGAAAGGCGCTGGCAGCCAGCAAGAAGGCGGGTGTCGACAGTCTCAAGCGTTGTTCCTCCATCCAGATCCGTAGCGCGTCGAGCGTAGCCGCATTTGCCCCGCGGCGGCGGCCGGTCCCGGGCCCGTTCCTTACAATTCGGCGCTCGTCGTGCGTGTCTCGCGCGGACCGCTCACAGACCACGTCGACCGATGAAACGCTACTGGGAAATCGATGCATTGCGCGGGCTCATGCTCGTGCTGATGACCGTCACCCACCTGCCGACCCGCCTGACGGATCCGCTCGGGCAGCCCTTCGGCTTCGTCTCGGCCGCCGAGGGCTTCGTGCTGCTGTCGGCCTTCGTGTCGGGGCGGGTCTACAGCCGCATCGCGCGCACCCAGGGCGTCGATTCGATGCGGCGGGCCTTCTGGCGCCGCGCGCTGAAGGTCTACCTGAGCCAGGCCGCGACGCTGCTGTTCCTCTTCACGGTCATTTCGGCCGTCGGACTGCGCATCGACCAGCCGGCGGTCAAGAACCTGCTGTCCTTCTACCTGGCCAATCCGCGCGAGGGCTTCCTCTACGCGCTGCTGCTGATCTACGAGCCGGCGCTGCTCGACATCCTGCCGATGTACATCTTCTTCATGCTGCTGAGCCCGTGGGTGCTGGCCTTTGGCCTGCGCCATGGCTGGACCGGCGTGATGGTCGCCAGTGCCAGCCTGTGGGCGCTGGCGCAGTTCGGGCTCAGCGAATGGCTCTATGGGCTGACCGTGCGCCACACCGGGCTGGTGGTGCCCTTCCACGAGATGGGCGCCTTCAACGCCTTCGCCTGGCAGTTCCTGTGGTTCGCCGGCCTGTGGATCGGCGCCGGCCGCAATGCCCCCGACGCGCAGCCGCTGCGCATCCCGGCCTGGCTGGCGGTGCTCGCCGGCTCGGCCGCGCTCTATGGCTTCTGGTGGCGGCACCATGGCATCAACGGCCAGGCGCCTTTCGGCGGCGATGTCGAGCTGAACCTGCTGTTCGACAAGTGGCAGCTCGGGCCGCTGCGGCTGGTCAACCTGGCGGCGCTGGGCATCGTGGCGGTCCGCTTCGGACCGGCCTTCATGCGCCGGATTCCGCGCCTGCACTGGCTCGAGGACCTGGGCAGCGCATCGCTGCCGGTCTTCTGCGCCCACCTGGTCGCGGTGCTGCTGGTGCTGGCGGTCTACGGCGACAGCCAGACGGCGCGGCCCGGGTGGGGCGACCTGCTGCTGCTGGGCGCGGTGTTCGGCTGGCTCTACGGCGTTGCCCGCCTCACGTTGTGGTGGGACGACCGGCAGAAGCCGCCGGCGCTGCCGCTATCGCGCGCCCTGGGCGACTGAAGCCTGGGCCGGCTCCTGCAGGTGCGCCGCGATCACCGATTGCCAGAGCCGGTAGCCGTCGTCGTTGAGATGCAGCTGATCGCCGCGGAACAGCTCCGGCCGGGGCCGGCCGTCGGCGTCCAGCATCGGCGTGAAGATGTCGATGTAGTCGCTGTTGGGCAGCCGTTTCAGATAGGCGCCGATCATGTTGTTGGTTTCGCGGATGCCGGGCATCAGCTTCTCGCGCGAAGGGCTGGGCTTGACCGAGATGTAGGCGATGCGGGTGTCGGGCAGCCCGGCGCGCACCGTGTTGGCGAACAGGGCGAAGCTCTCGAGCACCTGCAGCGGCGTGCGGCCCTCGGCCAGGTCGTTGTCGCCGGCATAGACCAGCACCAGCCGCGGCTTGTAGCGCAGCACGAGGTCGGCCGCGAACAGGCTGCAGTCGGCCATGGTCGAGCCGCCAAAGCCCCGGTTGACGACCACCGGCAGCTGCCGGAAGTCCTGCGCCAGGCGGGACCACATCCGGATCGTCGAGCTGCCGACGAAGAGCACGCCGCCGGGCGCCGGCAGGCGCTCCCGGTCGGCGGCCGCGAAGGCGTCGAGTTCGCCGCGCCAGCGGGCGTGGGCGGCAAGGTAGGCGGCAGTCTCGGCCGGCTTCGAATCCGGCCCGGCCTGCGAGGCCAGCGGGCTCAGAAATGCGAGCGAAACCAGGGCGGCGCGGACAGCAGCTTTCATCGACATGGATGTTATTCCAACACCGGGCCCCGCCGGCGCAGCCGGGCCTGTTGGTGAAACACCGCGGAACCGGCTTCGCCGGGCCGCTGGTGTTGCCCCCGGTAGGGGGTGGGCGGGCTACACGCAGTGAGCCCAACCTGGGGGCGAGCTAACTATTCCGGCCGATGCCCTGGTAGCTGATGCCGGCAGCCTTCATGGTGCCCGGCTCGTACAGATTGCGGCCGTCGAAGACCACCGGCGACTTCATCAGCGCCTTCAGCCGCTCGAGGTTCGGGCTGCGGTAGGCCTTCCACTCGGTCACGATGATCAGCGCATCGGCGCCGGCCAGGGCCTCCATCGGGTCCTTCGTCGCCGTGAAGCCGATGCGCTCGAGCAGCGCGGGCGCATCGGCGAAGTCGAGCGCCAGCACGCGCTTCGTCTCCTCGATCGCGATCGGGTCGTGCGCTACCACGCGGGCGCCGGCGCGCAGCAGCACGTCGAGCACCACGCGGCTCGGCGCCTCGCGCATGTCGTCGGTGTTGGGCTTGAAGGCCAGGCCCCAGAGCGCGAACGTGCGCTGGCTGAGGTCGGGGCCGAAGCGCGCCAGCACCTTCTGGGTCAGCACGTGCTTCTGGTCGTTGTTGACCGCCTCGACCGACTCGAGCACCCGCAGCGCCTGCCCGTTGTCGCGCGCGGTGCGCGTCAGCGCCTGGATGTCCTTCGGGAAGCAGCTGCCGCCGTAGCCGGTGCCGGCATACAGGAAGCTGTAGCCGATGCGCGGATCGGAGCCGATGCCCTGGCGCACCGCCTCGATGTCGGCGCCGACGCGGTCGGCCAGGTTGGCCAGCTCGTTCATGAAGCTGATCCGGGTGGCCAGCATCGCGTTGGCGGCGTACTTGGTGAACTCGGCCGAACGCACGTCCATCACGCGGGTGCGTTCGTGGTTGCGGTTGAAGGGGGCATAGAGCCGGCGCATGGCGGCCAGCGCCTCGCGGCCGTCGTCGTCGTCGTCGTAGCCGATCACGATCCGGTCGGGCCGCATGAAGTCGTCGACCGCCGCGCCTTCCTTCAGGAACTCGGGGTTGCTGACCACCGAGAAGCGCAGGTCGGAGCGCCCGCGCTTGTCGAGTTCCTCCTGGATCACGGCCTTGACGCGGTCGGCCGTGCCCACCGGCACGGTCGACTTGTCGACCACCACCTTGAAGCCGTTCATGTACTTGCCGATGCTGCGTGCTGCGGCCAGCACGTACTTCAGGTCGGCGCTGCCGTCCTCGTCGGGCGGCGTGCCGACGGCGATGAACTGGATGTCGCCGTGCGCCACCGAGGCCTCGATGTCGGTCGAGAAGCTGAGCCGCTTCGCCGCCACGTTCGACTCCACCACCTCGGCCAGGCCCGGCTCGTAGATCGGGATGCCACCCGCGTTGAGCGTTGCGATCTTGTCCGGGTCGAGGTCGAGGCAGAAGACGTTGTTGCCGATGTCCGCCAGGCAGGCGCCGGTGACCAGGCCGACGTAGCCGGTGCCGATGATCGAGATATTCATGCGTTCAAGTCGCGTTGGGTTCCGAAAGAATCTGGTCGAAGTAGGCGATGGTCTTCTTCAGGCCCTCTTCGAGCTGGGTCCTGGGCGCCCAGCCGTCGAGCTCCTTCTGCGCCAGCGAGATGTCGGGCCGGCGCTGCTTGGGATCGTCCGCGGGCAGCGGCATCCGGATCAGCTTGCTCTTGGAGCCGGTGAGCTCGATCACCTTGTTGGCCAGTTCGAGCATCGAGAACTCGCCCGGGTTGCCGATGTTGACCGGTCCCGGCAGCTCATCGCCGGTGTTCATCATACGCAGCATGGCGTCGAGCAAATCGTCGACATAGCAGAAGCTGCGCGTCTGCTGGCCGTCGCCGTAGATCGTGATGTCCTCGCCCTTCAGGGCCTGGACGATGAAGTTCGACACCACGCGGCCGTCGTTCATGTGCATGCGCGGCCCGTAGGTGTTGAAGATGCGCACCACCTTGATCCGCAGCTGGTGTTGCCGGTGGTAGTCGAAGAACAGCGTCTCGGCGCAGCGCTTGCCTTCGTCGTAGCAGCTGCGCAGGCCGATCGGATTCACGCGGCCCCAGTAGGCCTCGACCTGCGGATGGATCTCGGGGTCGCCGTAGACCTCGCTCGTCGAGGCCTGCAGGATCTTGGCGCGCACGCGCTTGGCCAGGCCCAGCATGTTGATCGCGCCGTGCACGCTGGTCTTGGTGGTCTGCACCGGATCGTGCTGGTAGTGGATCGGCGAGGCCGGACAGGCGAGGTTGAAGATCTCGTCGACCTCGACGTACAGCGGGAAGGTCACGTCGTGGCGCATCAGCTCGAAGCGCGGATGGTCGAGCAGGTGCTCCACGTTGCGCTTGGTGCCGGTGAAGAAGTTGTCGACGCACAGGACGTCGTGGCCCTGCTCGAGGAGCCGGTCGCACAGGTGGCTGCCGAGAAAACCGGCGCCGCCGGTGACCAGCATCCGTTTGGAGGCGTTKTAATTGCGCATTCGCGTAGTCACTTCCTGGTAGGTCAGTTCGATGGTTGCTGATGGCGTTGCTCGTACATCTTCGCGTCGACCAGCATGCGGAACCACAGCGCCTGGAAGAAGGCGAAGTAGAAGCCGGTCGTGCCGTCCAGGAAGCCGAGACGGAACACGTAGCGGTAGACGAAATAGCTGAGCGAGCGAACCCCCGTCGGGAGCTTGTAGTACAGCTCCTTGATGAAGCGGGTGCGCTCGCGGGCGTCGCCCATGAGGCGCGGCTGCAGGACGTTGTCGGCGGCGACGCGGGGGCCGAGCTTTTCCTTCGCCTCGGCGTCGCTCCAGCGGTTGTGGCTGGCGATCCAGTCGGCAAGACGGGCCGAGTTCTTGTCGTGCATGAAGCCGTCGAGCCGGCCCGGCTTGGCGCTGCTGATGAAGTGCTGGTCGTAGAGCCGCGACTCGCAGCGGCCCTGCCCCGAGCGGAAGAGCCGCAGGTGCCACGGGTTGACGCCGCTGAAGCGCAGCATCTTGCCCATGAAATAGTCGCGGCGACGGATCAGGTAGGCATCGAAGGCGGGTCGGCCGGCCAGCAGGGCGCTGATTTCGGCGACCGCGCGATCGTCCAGCACTTCGTCGGCATCGAGGTGGAGCTGCCATTCGAAGGACTGCTCGATCTGCGCGATGGCCCAGTTGCGCTGGTCGCTGTAGTTCGAGAACGGACGCTGCATCACCGTGCAACCCAGCGCCTCGAGGATCGCGGGGGTGCCGTCCGTTGAATGCGAGTCGACCACGAAGACGTGCGGACTCGCTCTTTTTGCCTGAGTCACCGTCTCGCGAATGATCGACGCGGAATTGAAGGTCAGGATGACGACGACGCAGCGAAGGTTTGACATGGTGTTCGGCGCTTGGTGGCAGCTTCGGAGTCAGGGTTCACCCGAGTCCGTAAGCGCAAAGCATGCCAAACTTTAGCACTACATTCTTACATTTAGGAACACAACGGACGGTCGACCCCCTCCGTCCATCGGCCTATGGCCGCAGAACTTCACGGTTTTCACCGGGAAGTGCCTCGGCGGGGCCGGTTCACGCCAGCCGTGCCTGGTGCCGGGCGATCTGCTGGCGCACCTGCGCCGGCGCCGTGCCGCCCAGGATGTTGCGGGCATTCAGCGAGCCGCGCAGGCTCAGCACGCCGTAGACGTCCTTCTCGATCTGCGGGTTGAAGGTCTGCAGCACCGCCAGCGGCAGCTCCGACAGGTCGACCTGGTGCGAGATCGCCGCCTTGACGGCATGCGCCACCGTCTCGTGCGCGTCGCGGAAGGGCAGGCCCTTCTTGACCAGGTAGTCGGCCAGGTCGGTCGCGGTGGCGTAGCCGCGCAGGGCGGCGCGTTCCATCGCATCGGCCTTGACGGTGATGCCGCCCACCATCTCCGAGAAGATGCGCAGGGTGTCCTTGAGCGTGTCGACGGTGTCGAACAGCGGCTCCTTGTCTTCCTGGTTGTCCTTGTTGTAGGCCAGCGGCTGGCCCTTCATGAGCGTGATCAGCGCCATCAGGTGGCCGACCACGCGGCCGGTCTTGCCGCGCGCCAGTTCGGGGACGTCCGGGTTCTTCTTCTGCGGCATGATCGAACTGCCGGTGCAGAAGCGGTCGGCGATGTCGATGAAGCCGAAGGACTGGCTCATCCACAGCACCAGTTCCTCGCTCAGGCGGCTGATGTGGACCATCGCCAGCGAGGCGGCGGCCGTGAACTCGATCGCGAAATCGCGGTCGCTCACGGCGTCCAGGCTGTTCTGGCAGACCTCGTCCATGCCCAGCGCCTTGGCCACGGCCTCGCGGTCCAAGGGGTAGCTGGTGCCTGCCAGCGCGGCGGCGCCCAGGGGCAGCCGGTTGACGCGCTTGCGCACGTCGGCCATGCGTTCGGCGTCGCGCGCGAACATTTCCACGTAGGCCAGCATGTGGTGGCCGAAGCTCACCGGCTGGGCCACCTGCAGGTGGGTGAAGCCCGGCAGGATGACTTCGACGTTCTTCTCGGCCAGCGCCAGCAGCGACTTCTGCAGATCGACCAGCAGGCCGCCGATCAGGTCGATCTCGGCGCGCAGCCACAGGCGCACGTCGGTGGCCACCTGGTCGTTGCGGCTGCGGCCGGTGTGCAGGCGCTTGCCGGCATCGCCGACCAGCTGCGTCAGGCGGGCCTCGATGTTCAGGTGCACGTCCTCGAGGTCGAGTTTCCAGTCGAAGGCGCCGGATTCGATCTCCTCGCGAATCTGCTTCATCCCGCCTTGAATCGCGGCGTGGTCCTGCGCGCCGATGATCCCCTGGGCTGCCAACATGCCGGCATGCGCCAGCGAACCCTCGATGTCAGCCTGCCACAACCGCTTGTCGAAAAAGACACTGGCGGTGTAGCGTTTGACCAGGTCGCTCATCGGTTCGGAGAACAGGGCGGACCAGGCTTCGGATTTCTTGTCGAGTTGGTTTTGAGTCATGGGAACCGTTCGGGAGGCAATAATGGGTTTGTCACCCATTGTTTCTGCGATGCGCAATCCGTCGATTTTATCGGCCACCCCCCCGGCGTCGCCGGCGACGCCTTCCGCCACGTCCACACCGGCCAGGGCGAAGGGGTCCGCGCGTCCCGCGAGGGCACTGTTCGATGCCTGCCAGATCGGGGTGGTGCTGCGGGCCGTGCTGTTCGTCGAGGCGGTGGTGGCCGTGGCCACGCTGTTCGCGGCCCCGACCCTGTCCGAATGGCTGCTGCTGGCCGCGACGGTCACCGGCGGCGCCTTGCCGGCCACGCTGGTCTGGCTGCTCGCCACCTGTGCGCTGAAGAAGCTGCTGGCCCGGCTGCCGGTCCCGGCGCAGTATGCGGCCGGGGCGCTGCTCGGCGCGCTGGCGGCGTTGTACGGCTGCGGCCTGCTGCGGCTGACCGGGGTGCTCGACACGGCGCCCTGGCTGGCCAGTGCGCTGGCCGGCGCCTTGTTCGCGGGGCTGATGATGGCGGCGCTGGTGCTGCGCGCACGCGGCCAGACGCCGGCGGCCACCACGGCGCGGCTGGCGGAACTGCAGTCGCGCATCCGGCCGCATTTTCTTTTCAACACGCTCAACAGCGCGATTGCGCTGGTGCGCCAGGAGCCGGCCAAGGCCGAGGCCATGCTGGAAGACTTGAGCGAACTGTTCCGCCAGGCCCTGGCCGATCCGGGCGAATCGGTCACGCTGGCCGACGAAATCGCGCTGGCCGAGCGCTACCTGGCGATCGAGCAGGTGCGCTTCGGCGACCGGCTCCGGATCCGCTGGGATATCGATCCGGCCGCCCACGGCGCCCGTCTGCCGCCGCTGCTGCTGCAGCCGCTGGTCGAGAACGCGGTCAAGCATGGCGTGGAACCGAGTCCGGACGGCGGCCGCCTGCGCATCCGCACCGAGCGCCGCGGCACGATGGTGCTGATCGAGGTCATCAACAGCCTGCCGCCGCTGCGCTGGGCCGACGCGCCGCTGCCGCGCGGCCACGGCATCGCGCTCGGCAACGTGCGCGACCGCCTGCGCCTGCTGCACGACATGCAGGCGCAGTTCAGTGCCGGCATGGACCAGAAGAGCTATCGCGTCCGCATCGCCATTCCCGCTGAATCATGAGCATGCCCCCGCTTCGCACCCTCATCGTCGACGACGAATCGCTGGCGCGTTCGCGCCTGCGCTCCCTGCTGGCCGATTGCCATTCCCCGCCCGCGGAGGTGGTGGCCGAGGCGGCGCATGGCGAGGGCGCCCTCGACCAGCTGGCCAACGCGCGCTTCGACCTGGTGCTGCTGGACATCCACATGCCCGGCCTCGACGGCCTCGAGCTGGCGCGCAACCTGCGCCGCCGGCCGGGCGCGCCGGCCGTGGTGTTCGTGACCGCCTATGCGGCGCACGCGGTCACGGCCTTCGAGCTGGAGGCGGTCGACTACCTGACCAAGCCGGTGCGGGCCGAGCGCCTGCAACAGGCCCTGCAGAAGGCCGAGCGCTATCTGAAGGAGCAGCGCGCGCCGGTCGCCGAGCCGCAGGAGGTGCTGCTGATCCAGGACCGCGGCCGCACCGAGCGGGTGCCCTTGTCCGAGATCCTCTACCTGAAGTCCGAGCTCAAGTACCTCACGGTGCGCACCGCCTCGCGCAGCCACATCTTCGACGGCTCGCTGGCCGAGCTGGAGGAGCGCTATCCGGCCCGCTTCGTGCGGGTGCATCGCAACGCGCTGGTGGCCCGCGCCGCCATTCGCGCCCTCGAGAAGTACGACGACGGCGAGGACGCCGAAGGCTGGGCGCTGCGGCTGGATGGCATTCCCGAACCGGTGATGGTGTCGCGGCGCCAGTTGTCGAGCGTGCGCGAAGCGCTCAAGGATGCCCGATGAGCGCTGCGCCGCCCCAAGCAAGCTCGCACCGCGGTGCGAAGCACGAAGGTACTCCAGTGAGCGAGCCCGCCGAGCCGGATGTGGTCGTCGCGGCCGAGCCGCTGGAGCCCGATCGGGTGCTGCTGCAGATGCCGGTCGACGTCCGCAGCGCCTCGCTGGTGGTGCTGGCGGTGCTGGCCAGCGTCTTTGCGCTGCGCTGGGCGGCGGAGGTCTTCATCCCGCTGATGGTGAGCCTGATGCTGACCTACGCGCTGGCACCGCTGGTCGACCGGCTCGAGCGCTGGAAGATCTCGCGCTGGGTCGGCGCGGCCGCGATCCTGCTCGGCATCGGCGGGGCCTTCGGCTGGACCGGCTACTCGCTCTCCGGCAGCGCCTCCGAGCTGGTCGACTCCCTGCCCGTCGCGGCGCAGAAGCTGCGCCTGGCGATGCGCACCGGCAGCCGCACGACCGACGCCAATGCACTCGACACGGTGCAGAAGGCCGCGGCGCAACTCGAGCAGGCTGCGGAGGAGAACTCGGCCAAGGTGGCTTCGCGCAAGGGCGTGGCGCGGGTGGTGGTCGAGCGGCCGTCCTTCAACGTGCGCGACTACATGTGGAGCGGCACGGTCGGGCTGATCGGTGCGGCCGGCCAGCTCGCGCTGGTGGCCTTCCTGACTTTCTTCGCGCTCGGCAGCGGCGACACCTTCCGTCGCAAGCTGGTCAAGATCACCGGGCCCAGCCTGCAGAAGAAGAAGATCACGGTGAAAGTGCTGGACGACATCACGGGCCACATCGAGCGCTACCTGCTGGTGCAGATTCTCACCAGCGCCCTGGTCGGCGTCGCGACCGGCCTTGCCTTCTGGGGCCTCGGGCTCGAGAACGCCGCGGTCTGGGGGATCGTCGCCGCGGTCACCAACCTGATTCCCTACCTCGGCTCGCTGATCGTGATGGCGGCGGCCGGGCTGGTGGCCTTCCTGCAGTTCAACGGCATCGAGATGGCGCTGCTGGTGGGCGGTACCTCGCTGGTGATCCACACGCTGGTCGGCAGCCTGCTGGTGCCCGTCCTGACCAGCAAGAGCAGCCGCATGAACCCGGTCGCGGTGTTCGTCGGCGTGATCTTCTGGGGCTGGCTGTGGGGCATCTGGGGCCTGCTGCTGGGCATCCCCATCATGATGGTCGTGAAGGCGGTCTGCGACCATGTCGAAGACCTGCAGCCGATCGGGGAGCTGCTGGGGGATTGAGCGGGGCGCGGCTCAGCCCACCGGTCCGATCTGCACGACCGCGCCGTCCGGCCACATCCGCCAGATCACCCATTCGCCGATCGCCGCCCGCTGCGTCGCGGGCTCGGCCCCCGCCCGTCCGTGGCGCAGCGTGAAGTGCTTCCCCGCCAGCCGCAGCGTGATCTCGAAGCCCGGCCAGTGAGCGGGCACGCGCGGCGTCAGCGCAAGCTGGTCGCCGCGCACCGAGAGGCCCAGCAGGGTCTCGACCGCCGCCCGCTGAAGCCACGCGGCCGAGCCGGTGTACCAGCTCCAGCCGCCGCGTCCCGCATAAGGCGCGGCGCTGTAGATGTCGCCCGCCATCACATAGGGCTCGATCTCGTAGGCCGGACCGCGCTCGGGATGCTGTGCGCGGTGGGCGGGGCTCAGGCCCTCGAAGGTCTGCCACGCGGCCTCGATGTCGCCGTGCAGCGCTTGCGCCATCAGCGCCCAGACCGCGGCGTGCGAATACTGGCCGCCGTTCTCGCGCACGCCCGGTGGATAGGCCTGGATGTAGCCCGGGTTGTTGGGCGAGTGCGCGAGCGGCGGGTCCAGCAGCCGCATCAGGCCCTGCAGCGGGTCGTGCAGGTGCTGCGCCATCGAGGCCAGCGCGAGTGTCGTGTGGCGGTCGTCCGAGGCGCCCGAGAGCACCGACCACGCCTGTGCGATCAGGTCGATCGCGCATTCGTCGTTGAGCGACGAGCCGAGCGGCGCACCGTTGTCGAAGAAGGCGCGCCGGAACCAGGCACCGTCCCAGCCGGCGGCGTGCAGCGCGGTGATCCATCCCTGCCGAGCGGCCAGCCAGCGCTTGGCGCGCTCGCCCTCGCCGCGCGCCAGGGCAAAGGGCGCGAAGCGCTCGACCACGCTGCACAGGAACCAGGCCAGCCAGACCGACTCGCCGCGCCCTTCGTGGCCGACCCGGTTCATGCCGTCGTTCCAGTCGCCGGTGCCCATCAGCGGCAGCCCGTGCGGGCCGGTCGCCAGGCTCTTGTCGATGGCGCGGGCGCCATGCTCGTAGACGCTCGCCGTCTGCTCGCTGGTGCGCGGCGCGTAGTAGGCGTCTTCGGCGCCGTCGGGGATCGCGGGGCCGTCGAGGAAGGGCACACGTTCGTCGAGCACCGAGCGGTCGGCGCTGACCTCCACGTAGTGGGCCGCGGCATAGGGCAGCCACAGCAGGTCGTCCGAGAAATGGGTGCGCACCCCGGCACCGCCCGGCATGTGCCACCAGTGCTGGACGTCGCCTTCGGGGAACTGCCGCGCCGCATTGACGAGGATCTGCTCGCGCAGGCGCGCCGGGTCGGTCAGTGCGAAGGCCATCGCGTCCTGCAGCTGGTCGCGGAAGCCGAAGGCGCCGCCGGCCTGGTAGAAGCCGGCCTTGGCCCAGAGGCGGCAGGACAGGGTCTGGTACATCAACCATCGGTTGACCATGGCGTCGAACAGCGGGTCGGGCGTGCGCACCTGCAGCCGGCCGAGCAATTCGTCCCAGAAGCCGCGCGCCTGCGCCAGGGCTTCTTCGACGTTGCGCTGCTGCCAGCGGCGTGCCATCTGCAAGGCCGCTTCGGCGTCGTCGGCGTGGCCGAGCATGAAGCAGAAGCCGGCGCTTGCGCCGGCCGCCAGGCTGAACTCGCCGGCCACGGCCGCGCAGGCATCGAGGCCGCTGCCCGCGCGCGCGCCCAGGCTGTCGGGCAGCTCGATGCCGCCGCGGCCGGCGAAGAATTCGCTGCGCTCGCAGGTCCATTGCGTCGCGCCGCCGAGGCCGGCGATGGCGACAAAGCCGGTGCTGCCGCCGAAGCCGGCGCTCGATTCGCGCTGCTGGCCGAACACCGCCGGCAGTTCCTCGGGCTTCCAGGTGTGGACCGTACGGCGCTCGCCGCGTGCCGCACCCAGTTGCCACTCGACCATGGCGACGGCACGCAGCCGGCGCGCACCGACGCCTTCGTTGCGCAGCTTCACCTGCACCAGCTTGATCGGCTCGTCGCGATCGGCGAAGAAGGTGGTCTCCAGCACCACGTCGCGGTGCAGGCATTCGAACACCGTGTAGCCCTGGCCATGGCGCACGCGGTGCCTGGCCGCGGCGCCGCCTCGGCCGGCCGGCGTCAGCGGCAGCAGTTCGCGCGAGTCGAGATCCTGCAGCAGGTAGTGCTCGAAGGCCGGGTCCTGAACCGGATCGTTGGACCAGGGCGTGAGCTGGTGCAGCCGGCTGTTGGTGGCCCAGGTATAGCCGGAGCCGGCTTCGGAGACCTGGAAGCCGAAGCCGGCGTTGGCGATGACGTTGACCCAGGGCCGCGCGGTGCGGCGATTGACGTCGACCTCGAAGCGGAACTCGCCGCTGTGGGCATCGAAGCTGCCCTGCGGTGCAGCCACCGTGTCGGCCACGTGCGCCGGGGCAGGACGCCTTGCGACCGCCACCTGCGGGATCGCAGCCGCGCCTTCGGGGGCGCCGGCCGGTTCGCGCAGTGCCGCCACCTGGGCCTCCAGCGTGCGTCCGTCGGCCGTGAACACCGCCCGCGCGAGGCTCGACAGCGCCGCCTTCTCCGAGGCTGTCAGCTCGGCGTCGCGCAACAGGTAGAAGCCGGCCGCATCGTTGCGCGGGAAGCTGTTCTGCGTCTGCTGCGCGACCCGGCTGCGCAGCGCTTCGATCTCGCGCTGCAGCGGCATCAGGTAGGAGTGGGGTTCGCCGTTGAGCACCACCAGGTCGCAGGCCACGCCGCCGAAGCCCCACCACGGCTGGGCTCTCAGCAGCGTGTCGACCAGGCCCTTGCCAGCCGTCGAGTGGATCGTGACCAGCACGATCGGCTTGTCGCCCGAGATGCCGAAGCGCCAGATCTGACGCAGGTCGATCAGGCCGCGGTCGCGCATCGTGCGCGGCGTGGTGTAGGTCAGGATGGTCGTGAGGTCCTGCAGCGCGAGGTTCTTCGCCGGGTCGATGCTGAGGTCGCGCAGCCGCACCTGCGCCAGCGTCGCCGCCATGCGGGTCGCGCGCTCCACGTGCATCGGCTGCATGTAGCGGTCGATGCAGGGCATCAGCGACTCGATGCTGTCGCTGGCCGCGGTCGCGAAGGTCACGCGCGCGCTGGCGCCGGGCGCGACCGACAGCGTCACGCGCAGGCAGGCGATCGGGTCGAGCCCGTTGACCGGCCGGCCATTGGCTGCCAGTGGCTGGGCATCGAGCGCCGGCTCGGCCAGTGTCCGGTTGCGCCCGATGAAGGCGCGGCGATCGCTCATGCAGGCGATGGCCAGCACCTGCGCGTCGACCGCGGCGACGAAGTGCGCGGCGGCCACCACCGGGTCGCCGTGCAGGCGCGGCTTGCGTGCCATCAGCAAGGCCCGCCAGCCCGGCTCCCAGCGGCTCTCGACGAACAGGTTGGCAAAGGCCGGATGGGCCTCGTCGGCCTTGGGATTCGACAGCACCGGTTCGAAGTACGAGATCAGCTCGAGCGTGCGCGTCTCGCTGCCGGTGTTGTGCAGTTCGACCGTGCGAAGTTCGGTGTCGTCCTCCGGGCTGATGAGCACGGTGGTGCGTGCCTGCAGGCCCGGGCCGCTGGCTTCGAACTGCACCTGGTCGGCCAGGAAGCGCGCGCGGTAGCGCCAGTCGGGGCCCGGTGCCGGCAGTGCGGTCAGCGAGGCGAGCGCGTGGGTCTGCGTGTCGCGCACATAGAAGAAGGTGCCGTAGCCGTCGCGCAGCGGATCGTCGCGCCAGCGGCTGACGTTGAACGAGCGCCAACGGCTCACGCCGGCGCCGTTGGCGCGCAGCGCCACCGTGTAGCGGCCGTTCGACAGCAGGTGGGTCGGCTGGAAGCCGCCGCCGGTCGGGTCGACCGCGCGCGGCTGGAACACCGGCGCCGCCTCGCCGGTCGCCGGTTCGGGCGGCGTGCGCGGGTCGGCGCTGCCGATGATCTGCCGCGGCGTGCGTTCGTGCAGCAGCGACGCGTGCGCCTGCACCAGCGGTGCGCTGCCGAACCAGCGGCGCGGCGCGCCGTCGCACACCGCGTTGCACAGGGCCACCAGGGACATGCCCTGGTGGTGCGCCATCACGTTGCGCACCACGGTGAAGGCCTGGCCTTCGGTCTGGCGCGAGACCGTGAAGTCGACCGCGTCGTAGAAGCCGAACTCCCCGCGCGCCCCGAGCGATTCGAGCCGCAGCAGGTTGGTGATGGCGTCGACCGGCGCGATCGCCGCCGCCATCGCGCTCGCATAGGGCGCCACCACGCGGTCGGCCGGCGGCGTGCGGCGCAGCGCGAGCCGCGGCACGCCGAAGGGCGCGTACTGGTAGGCCAGCGAATGGTCCTGCGCGAAGTAGGCGGATTCGGAGACGCCCCAGGGCAGGTTCTGTGCGCTGCCGAAGGTTTGCTGCTCGCCGATCGCGGCGCGCATCGCGACCTCGAGCAGGCCGCCCACCGGCTCGGCCATGACCAGCGTCGGCATCAGGTACTCGAACATCGATCCCGACCAGGACTTGAGACCGGGCCGCACGCCGACCGACAGGAAGGGACGGCCCAGCGCCATCCAGTGGCGCCGCGGCACGTCGCCCTTGGCGATCGCGAGGAAGCTCAGAAGGCGTGATTCCGAGGCCAGCAGGTCGTAGTAGCTGGCGTCGAGCAGGTTGTCCTCGACCCGGAGCCCGATGTGGAACAGGTGGCGCTTGGTGTCGTAGAGGCCGCTGAAGTCCATCCCGGCGCAGAGAGTCTCGCAGCGTTGCGCGAGCGTCTCGAGCCGGACTGCCGCCTCGCCGGCGCCCACGGAAGCAAAGCTGCGGCAGGCCTGCGCCACCGCGATCAGATGCCCCGCGAGGTTGCCGCTGTCGACGCTGGACACATAGGCCGGCGGCAGCCGCTGCAGGGACCGGGTGTCGTACCAGTTGTAGAGATGGCCGTCGTGCTTGTCGAGCCGGTCGATGGCGTCGAGCGTGGCGCCGAGCCGCTCGGCCAGCGCGGGCGTATCGATCCAGCCGAATTCACGGGCGCAGCAACAGGCCAGCAGGTACATGCCGATGTTGGTCGGCGAGGTGCGCTGGGCGAGCGTCGGCTCGGGCTCGAACTGGAGGTTGTCGGGCGGCAGGTGGTTGTCGTCGGGGCCGACCACGTGTTCGAAGAAGCGCCAGCTGTCGCGTGCCAGCGTCTCGAGATAGCGCTGCTGCCCGCTGTCGAGTTGGTTCTCGGGCCCGGCCGGCGTGCGGCTGCTCCACCAGGCCGCGACCGGTGCCAGGGCCCACAGCACGAAGAGCGCGGCGCCGAGCCAGGGATGCGGGCTCCAGAGCGATGCCAGCGCGAGCGCGACGCAGGCCGCGCCGGTGAGTGCCGAGCCGCGCAAGAAGTCGCCCAGTGCATGGCGTGCCTGGGCCTGGGCCTGGGCGGCGGTGGTCCATTCGAGCAGGTGCCGGCGGCTGGCCAGCCGCCGCCAGATGGCC
>NZ_JBFUCJ010000067.1:0-39007 GCF_056405295.1 Variovorax sp. P1_H2
GATTCTGAATGTGCATGGCCTTTTTTTGGAACATAGTCGCAGCGAAGGGTTCCCCGGCGCGTGACCGGAGCGCAGTTTTAGCATGCGGCGGCGGCAGTGGGTGCGACCATCCGTTGCAGCAGCGGCTGGCGGGCCCGCACGGCCTCGCGCGGCCCCGCATCGACGACCCGGCCGGGCTGCTGCTCATCCCAGGGCGTCCGCGCTACTTCTGCGGTATCGGCGTGGCGCGATCGATGGGCACCGCGGTGACTGCGTTCTTGGGCGAGCCGTCGATCAGCAGGTCGGAGTAGGTCAGGTAGACCAGCGTGTTGCGCTTCGCGTCGACCATGCGCACCACGCGCAGCCGCTTGAAGAGCACCGACAGCCGTTCGCTGTAGACCTCCTCGCGCTTGGGCAGCGGCTGGGTCACGCTGACCGGGCCCACCTGGCGGCAGGCGATCGAGGCCTCGGACTTGTCTTCGGCCAGGCCGAGCGCGCCCGAGACGCCGCCGGTCTTGGCGCGCGAGACGTAGCAGGTCACGCCGCTGACCTTCGGATCGTCGTAGGCCTCGACCACGATCTTGTGGTCGGGGCCGATCAACTTGAAGGCGGTGTCGACTTCGCCGACCTGCTCGGCGCCGGCGATCGTGGCGGCGAATGCCGCATAAAGGAAGATCGGCGACCGCAGCCAGTGCTTCATACGATGTCCACCGTATGAACGCGGTCGAAGCTGCCGCGCCGGCGGTCCTCGAAGTAGCGCTGCAGTGCCTCGCGCACCGTGCGGAAGGCGATCTCCTCCCATGGAATCTCGTCTTCCTTGAACAGCCGCGCCTCGAGAGTCTCGTGGCCCGGATCGAAGCGCTCGCTCAGCAGCCGGGCGCGATAGAACAGGTGGACCTGGCCGACGCGCACCACGCTCATCACGGCGAACAGGCCTTCCATCTCGTACTCGGCGCCGGCCTCTTCGTCGGTCTCGCGCGCCGCACCCTGCTCGGTGGACTCGCCGAGCTCCATGAAGCCGGCCGGCAGGGTCCACTTGCCCCAGCGCGGCTCGATGTTGCGCTTGCACAGCAGCACGCGGTCGCCGAGCACGGGAATGGTGCCGACCACGTTGAGCGGGTTCTCGTAGTGGATCGTGTTGCAGGCCGGGCAGACCGCGCGCTCCTTGGTGTCGCCGTCGTCCGGGATGCGGTAGACGACGGCGGTGCCGCAGTTCTTGCAGTGCTTGATGGGGACGCGCAGGATCATTGCATCAGGCCGCCCGCCGGGCCGCCCCAAGGGCGGACTGCGCCCCCTCGGGGGGCAGCGAATACACGCAGTGATGAGCGTGGGGGCATCATGATCAGGCCGCCCGCCGGGCCGCCCCAAGGGCGGACTGCGCCCCCTCGGGGGGCAGCGAATACACGCAGTGATGAGAGTGGGGGCACAACATGATCAGATGATCTTGACGCTGAGGCTGGGCAGTCCGGTGATCTCGCCGGCCAGCGTGTCGCCGGCCACCACGGCCGCCACGCCTTCCGGCGTGCCGGTGAAGATCAGGTCGCCGGGCTGCAGTTCCCAGGCGGCCGACAGGTGCTCGATGGTTTCGGCCAGGTTCCAGATCAGCTTGCTCACGTTGCTGCGCTGGCGGTCGGTGCCGCCGACCTGCACCGAGATCTCGGCGTGCTCGATGTCGCCGGCCTGCGCGGCGGGCACGATCGGGCCGATGGGGGCGCTCTGCTCGAAGCTCTTGCCGATGTCCCACGGGCGGCCTTGCTTCTTCATGTCGTTCTGCAGGTCGCGGCGCGTCATGTCGAGGCCGACCGCATAGCCGAAGATGTGCTTCATGGCGTCGGCGGCGGCGATGTTCTTGCCGCCGATGCCGATGGCCGCCACCAGTTCGATCTCGTGATGCAGGTTCTTGGTCAGGCTCGGGTAGGCCATGCTGCCGGTAGTGCCGGCATCGACCACCACCACGGCATCGGCCGGCTTCATGAAGAAGAAGGGCGGCTCGCGGCCGGTGAAACCCATTTCCTTCGCATGCTCCTCGTAGTTGCGGCCGACGCAATAGATGCGGTGCACCGGAAATCGCGCGGCCTGGCCGACCACCGGAATCGACACGACCGGGTGGGGGGTGAAAACAAACTCGGAAGTCATGGGAAAAGCGTCCTTTTTCAGCGAAATCGGCAGTGTGCCAGAGGGCAGGGCGGGTTGCCGGGGAGTGGCCGCGTCCGGCCGGCGCGGCTATGCTTGCCGGATGATGAAGCTGCACAACTATTTCCGTTCCTCCGCGTCCTTCCGAGTGCGCATCGCGCTGAATCTGAAGGGCCTCGACTACGAGTACATCCCGGTGCACATCGCACGCGGCGAACACAAGACCGGCCCCTTCGCTGCCATCTCCCCCGACCAGCTGGTGCCTCTGCTCGAGGACGAGGGCGAGCGCTTCACGCAGTCGATGGCCATCATGGAGTACCTCGAGGAGATCCAGCCCGAGCCTGCGCTGCTGCCGCACGATCCCGTGGGCCGTGCCCATGTGCGGGCGCTGGCCGAATCGATCGCCTGCGAGATCCATCCGTTGAACAACCTGCGCGTGCTCAAGTATTTGGTGCGCGAACTGAAGCTCGACGACGAGGCCAAGAACAGCTGGTATCGCCATTGGGTGCGCGTGGGCATGGAGGCCTTCGAACGCCAGCTCGCGCAACACCCGGCCGGCACCTACTGCTACGGCAACACGCCGACCATGGCCGACTGCTGCCTGGTGCCGCAGGTCTTCAACGGCCAGCGCTTCGATTGCGATTTCAGCGGCCTGCCGCGCACCATGGCGGCCTTCGAGGCCTGCATGCAGCTCGATGCGTTCCAGCGCGCCCAGCCGTCGCACTGCCCCGACGCCGAGGCATGAGACATCCGCCGGGCTGCTCCCAAGGCGAATACCGCAGCGCGTCGCGCGGAGGTTGACCCATGAGCCTGCCGCAAGCCTTGATTCCCGACTGGCCGCTGCCGCCTGGCATTCGCTCGCTCTGCAGCACGCGCRAAGGCGGTGTCTCGGCAGGCGCCTGCCATAGCCTGAACCTTGGCGGGCATGTCGGCGACGACCCCGCCCATGTGCGGGTCAACCGGGCTCGACTTCAGGAGGCGCTGGGGGTGCGGCCGGTGTTCCTGCAGCAGGTGCACGGCACCGGGCTGGTGTCGCTCGATGCCCGGAGCGCCGACGGCGCCAGCGCCGATGCCTGTACCACGACCGCGCGCGGCATCGCCTGCACGATCATGGTCGCCGACTGCCTGCCGGTGCTGTTCACCGACGAAGCGGGCCGCCGCGTGGCGGCCGCGCACGCCGGCTGGCGCGGGCTGGCCGACGGCGTGCTCGAGCGCACCGTGGATGCCTTTCAAGCCGAGGGCGGCGCATCGAAGCTCATGGCCTGGCTCGGCCCCTGCATCGGTCCCGATGCCTTCGAAGTCGGCGACGAGGTTCGTGCGGCCTTCGAGGCCGGTTCAGCGGCGGCGAATGCGGGCTTCCGTCCGGCCGGCGCCCCCGGCAAGTGGATGGCCGACTTGGCGGGACTGGCGCGCCAGCGGCTCCAGGCGGTCGGCGTCGCGCGGCTGCACGGCAACGACAGCAGCGAGGCCTGGTGCACCGTGCACAACCCGTTACGTTTTTTCTCGCACCGGCGCGACCGGGTCAGCGGCCGCTTCGCTGCCTGCATCTGGCGTGTCTGAACGGGCCCTGGCCGCCTGGATCGCGGCCTCGCGCTCGGCGGCTTCGCGGGCCTTGATCGCCCGCCGCCGGGCCGGCGTGCCCATCAGGTAAACCACCAGTGCCACCGGCAAAAGGCCGTAGAGTAGAAAGGTGAAGATCGCACCCAGCACGGTGCCGGTGGTGTTGGTGGCCTCGGCGACCGCCATCATCAGGGCAACATAGAGCCAGGCGATCACGACGAGGTGCATAGATGAAGTTTTCAGGAAGGTATGGCGGGCCGCACTGGTGGGGCCTTTGCGAATGCAGCATACTCAAAACCCGTTTGGACGAGGCGAGGCGCCAGGAGACAGCATGAATCACGCACAGGCCATTGGGGCCGAGACTTTCGCGCCCTTTCAGCAGGCGCTCACGCAGGGATGGGAGAAAGCCCTCGAATCCTTTCAATCGCTGGGCGCCCAGGGGGCTACCTCGGCGGGAGCGCCTTGGAGCCAGGTGCCCAAGCTCTCGATTTCCCCCGAGAAGCTCCGCCTGCTGCAGGAGCAGTACGTCGGCGAGGCCACCCAACTCTGGCAAAGCGGCTTCGCGGCCCAGGCCAGCGCCGACAAGCGATTTGCCGCCGCGGCTTGGGGCAGCAACCCGGTCTCGTCCTTCTCGGCCGCGATCTACCTGCTGAACGCGCGCACCCTCATGAGCATGGCGGAAGCGGTCGAAGCCGACGACAAGACCCGTTCGCGGCTTCGCTTCGCGGTCGAGCAATGGATGGCGGCCTCGGCGCCCAGCAACTACCTGGCTTTCAATGCCGAGGCGCAGAAGAAGGCGCTCGACACCCAGGGCGAGAGCATCGCCAAGGGCATCCAGAACCTGTTGCACGACCTGCAGCAGGGGCATGTGAGCATGACCGACGAAAGCGCCTTCGAGGTCGGCCGCAATGTCGGCAGCACCGAAGGCGCGGTGGTGTTCGAGAACGACCTGTTCCAGCTGCTCGAATACAAGCCGCTGACGGCCAAGGTCTTCGAGAGGCCGCTGCTGATGGTGCCGCCGTGCATCAACAAGTTCTACATCCTCGACCTGCAGCCCGAGAACTCGCTGATCCGCTATGCGGTGGAGCAGGGACACCGGGTGTTCGTGGTGAGCTGGCGCAATCCCGATCCGTCGATGGCGCACTACACCTGGGACCAGTACATCGAGGACGCGGCCATCAAGGCGATCCATGTCACCCGGGAAATCTCCGGCCAGGACAAGAAGGGCGGCCAGATCGACACCCTCGGCTTCTGCGTCGGCGGCACCATCCTCTCCACCGCGCTGGCCGTGCTGGCGGCGCGCGGCGAGCAGCCGGCCGCCTCGGTGACGCTGCTGACCACCTTGCTCAATTTCACCGACACCGGGGTGCTCGACATCTTCATCGACGAGAACTTCGTGCAGTTCCGCGAGCTGCAGATGGGGCAGGGCGGCCTGCTGCAGGGCGGCGAACTGGCCTCCACCTTCAGCTTCCTGCGGCCCAACGACCTGGTCTGGAACTACGTGGTGGGCAACTACCTCAAGGGCGAGACGCCGCCGCCTTTCGACCTGCTCTACTGGAACAGCGACGCCACCAACCTGCCGGGCCCGATGTACTGCTGGTATCTGCGCAATACCTACCACGAGAACAAGCTCGCGGTGCCGGGTGCGCTGACCGTGGCCGGCGAGCAGGTCGATCTCGGCGCCATCGACGCGCCGGTCTACATCTACGGCTCGCGCGAGGACCACATCGTGCCGATCGGCGGTGCCTATGCGTCGACGCAGCTGCTGAGCGGCAAGAAGCGCTTCGTGATGGGCGCCTCGGGCCACATCGCCGGCGTGATCAATCCGCCGGCCAAGAAGAAGCGCAGCCACTGGATCCGCGCCGACGGCAAGCTGCCGAAGACACAGGCCGAATGGCTGGCAGGCGCGACCGAGCATCCCGGCAGCTGGTGGACCGACTGGTCCGACTGGCTGAAGACCCACGCGGGCAAGCAGATCGCTGCCCCCAAGGCTTATGGCAAGGGCAGCGCCTACAAGGCGATCGAGCCGGCGCCGGGCCGCTACGTCAAGGCCAAGGCCTGACCCTCACCTTTTCTGTCATTTCAATCCACGCATCGGAGAGCACACCATGGAAGACATCGTCATCGTTTCAGCCGCACGCACCGCCGTGGGCAAGTTCGGCGGATCGCTGGCCGGCATCCCGGCCACCGAGCTCGGCGCCATCGTGATCAAGGAGGTGCTGGCGCGCGCCAAGGTCGGCAGCGACCAGATCGGCGAAGTCATCATGGGCCAGGTACTGGCCGCGGGCAGCGGCCAGAACCCGGCGCGCCAGGCGCTGCTGAAGAGCGGCATCACCAAGGAGACGCCGGCGCTGACCATCAACGCGGTCTGCGGCTCGGGCCTCAAGGCCGTGATGCTGGCGGCGCAGGCGGTGGCCACCGGCGACAGCGAGATCGTCATCGCGGGCGGCCAGGAGAGCATGAGCCTGGCGCCTCACGTGCTGCCCAATTCGCGCAACGGCCAGCGCATGGGCGACTGGAAGCTGGTCGACACCATGATCGTGGACGGCCTGTGGGACGTCTACAACCAGTACCACATGGGCATCACGGCCGAGAACGTCGCCAAGAAGTACGACATCAGCCGCGCCGCCCAGGACGAGCTGGCGCTCGGCAGCCAGACCAAGGCGGCCGCCGCGCAGGACGCCGGCAAGTTCAAGGACGAGATCGTCGCGGTCAACATCCCGCAGAAGAAGGGCGACCCGGTGGTCTTCGCCCAGGACGAGTTCATCAATCGCAAGAGCAGCGCCGAGGGCCTGGCCGCCCTGCGCCCGGCCTTCGACAAGGCGGGCGGCGTCACGGCCGGCAACGCCTCGGGCCTCAATGACGGCGCCGCCGCCGTGATGGTCATGACCGCCAAGAAGGCGGCTGCGCTGGGCCTGAAGCCGCTGGGCCGCATCGCCAGCTTTGCCAGCACCGGCCTCGATCCGGCCTTCATGGGCATGGGCCCGGTGCCGGCCTCGCAGAAGGCGCTGCAGCGCGCCGGCTGGAAGCCGCAGGACCTCGACCTGCTCGAGATCAACGAGGCCTTCGCGGCCCAGGCCTGTGCGGTGAACCGCGAGATGGGCTGGGACGTCAGCAAGGTCAATGTGAACGGGGGTGCGATCGCCATCGGCCACCCGATCGGCGCGTCCGGCTGCCGCATCCTGGTGACCCTGCTGCACGAGATGCAGCGCCAGAACGCCAAGAAGGGCATCGCCTCGCTGTGCATCGGCGGCGGCATGGGCGTGGCCCTGACGATCGAACGCTGACCCCTTGAACGACGAAGCGCTCTTCCGGCAGATCCGCGACGAGCTCTTCGTCGCCGCAGTGGGGGACGTGCTGGACACCCTGGGGTACCAGCACCAGTTTCTGCCGGCCGGCATTGCTCCGCTCGAGAAATCGATGCGCCTCGTCGGCCGCGCGATGCCGGTGCTCGAGGCCGATGTCATCAACGACGGCGCGCGCTCGGCCGGGCCGCTGTCGGGCAAGCCCTTCGGCCTGATGCTGGAGGCGCTCGACGACCTGAAGCCGGGCGAGATCTACATCGCGACCGGCGCCTCGCTGCGCTATGCGCTGTGGGGCGGCCTGATGTCGACGCGGGCGCAGCACCTGAAGGCGGCCGGCGCCATTCTCGATGGCTACGTGCGCGACGCCGGCGAGATCGAACGACTGGGCTTCGATGTGTTCTGTCGCGGCACCTATGCGCAGGACCAGGGCGTGCGCGGCCAGGTGATCGACTACCGCTGCACGATCGAGATCGACGGCGTCCGCATCGCGCCCGGCGACCTGCTGTTCGGCGATCGCGAGGGCGTGCTGGTGATCCCGCGCGCGGTCGAGGCCGAGGCGGTGGCCAAGGCGCTCGACAAGGTGCGCACCGAGAACAAGGTGGCCGACGCGATCCGCGGCGGCATGAGCGCCTGCGAGGCGCTGGCCACCTTCGGCGTGATGTAGGGCTTCGTCAAGACCGAAGCCCCGGTCCGGGCCGCAAACGGCTCAATCGCCCAATTCGAGAAGCACGGGCTGATGGTCGGAGGCCTGCGTCTGCAGGTCGACCTCGACCCGACACACGCGCGGCGCCAGCGCATCGCTGACGAAGACGAAGTCGCAGGCCATCGGATCGGGGCCGTACGTGCGGTCGAAGAGCCGGAAGGTCGGGTCGTGCGGCCGCTCCGGATGGGCCAGCGGCCAGGCGTCCTGCAGCCGCCTGGCGAGCGTGCCGTCGGCCGGCAGCGCCGGATCGACGAAAGGCTGCACGATCTCGTCGTAGGCCGGGTCGGTGGCGGCCATGTTGAAGTCGCCGCACAGGATCGCCTGCGGCGTGTGCCGCTTGGCCTGGAAGGGCGAGACCTCCATCGGGTCCACGGGCGGCGCCGCAGCCTGCTCGCAGGCTTCCAGATGCAGTGCCCGCAGGGCGCGGGCCTGCGCCAGGCGCTGGCTCGCCGAGTAGTACTCGAGGTGCGTGGTCATCACCCGCAGCGGGCCCAGCTCGGGGCTGCTCAACGTGACYACGGTGCACATGCGCGGCATGCTCGTCACGGTGGGATCGGCCGGCCAGGGCAGGGGGTGATGCTGGACGCGCGACACCGGCAGCCGGGTGGCGATCAGATTGCCGAAGCGCATCGACCGGCCGTCGGCGCCGAACTCCTCGACGGCGGCGCCGAAGAATAATCGGAAGCCCGGCAGCAAGGCCTGCAGTTCGGCCGGCTGGTCGCCGGGGCGGCCCGGCATCCCGCCGAAGCCCGAGGCGACTTCCTGCAGGCACAGCACGTCGAAGTCGGCCATGGCGCGTGCGCCGTCGACGATGCGCCGCGTGCTGACGACGCCGTCGAGGCCGCAGCACCACTGGGTGTTCCAGGTCACGAGTTTCATTTGATGCCGGCCCTCATGAAGCTCTGCACGAACTGTCGCTGAAAAAGCAGGAACGCGATCAGCAGCGGCGCCGAGGTCATCAGCGTGGCGGCCGTGATGACCGACCAGTCGACGCCCTGGTCGACCGATGAGAACACCTGCAGGCCGACCGTAAGCGGCCGCGCGTTGACGCTGTTGGTGATGATCAGCGGCCAGAGGAAATTATTCCAGTGGAAGCTCACCGACACCAGTGCGAAGGCGGTGTAGACCGGCCTGGCGAGTGGCACGTAGACGCGCCACAGCGTCTGCATCGCGCTCGCGCCCTCGACCCGCGCCGCGTCGTCGAGCTCCTTCGGGATGCCCATGAAGGTCTGGCGCAGCAGAAAGATCGCGAAGGCGGAGGCGAAGTAGGGCAGGCCGATCGCCAGCAGCGTGTCGACCAGGCCGAGCCGGGCCATGGTCTTGTAGTTCTCGACCAGGAGGATGTCCGGCATGATCATCAGCTGTACCAGCACCAGGGCGAAGGCGATGCCTCGGCCCTTGAACTCGTAGCGCGCAAAGGCATAGGCCGCGAGCGTGCCGAGCACCAGTTGCACCGCCAGCACCATGGCGACCAGCAACGTGGTGTTGAGGAAGTAGCGCGCGAAGGGCGCGGCTTCCCAGGCGCGGCGGAAGTTCTCCAGGGTGAGCGGCGCCGCCAGCGCGAAGCGCGTCGCGTACTCGGCCGGATGGAAGGCGGTCCAGACCGCGTAGGCCAGCGGCAGGATCCACAGCAGCGCGAGCAGCCAGGCGGCCAGCGTGTCGAGCAACGTCGGCTCGTTATAGGCCAGTCTCTGCGCCGCAGCCGTGCTCACAAGGCAAGCTCCGTGCTTCGCACTGCGGTGCGAGCGCCTTCGGGCGGCCGGGCGGCGTTCATTTGTAGTGAACCTTCTTGTCGAGCACGAAGAACTGGAACAGCGCGATGCCGGCGAGCACCACCACCAGCACCACCGTGATGGCCGAGGCGTAGGCCGTGTCCCAGAAGCTGAAGCCCACTTCGTACAGGTGATACAGCAGCAGGATCGACGCGTTGTCGGGCCCGCCGCGGGTCAGCACGAACAGGTGGTCGACCATGCGGAAGGCGTTGATGAAAGCGTTGACCAGCACGAACAGCGTGGTCGGCATCAAGAGCGGCCACTGCACCCGGCGGAAGAAGTACCAGCGCGAGGCGCCCTCGATGGCGGCCGCTTCGCGCAGGCTCGGATTGAGGGTCTGCAGCGCCGCGAGGTAGAAGATCATGAAGAAGCCGGCTTCCTTCCAGATCGCCACCAGCGTCACGGCGCCGAGCGCGGTCGAGGGGCTGCCGAGCCAATTGTGCGAGGGCAGGCCGAGGGCGCCCGTGATCTGCTCGAGCAGGCCGTACTGCGGCGTGTAGAAGAAGAGCCAGATGTTGGCCACGGCGATCATCGGCAGCACGGTCGGCGTGAAGAAGGCCATGCGCAGGAAGGCGCGGCCCGCGATGCGCTCGTTGACCCACAGCGCCATCGMCAGCGCCAGCGCGATCGACAGCGGGATGGTGGCGCCCGCGAACCAGAGGTTGTTGCGCACCGCTTTCCAGAACACCGGGTCGCCGGCCATCACCTGGTAGTTCTCGAGCCCGACCCAGACGCCGGCCCGGCTCCCCTTGGGCGTCGAGTAGAAGCTGTCGACCAGCGTCGAGACCGCCGGCCAGTGCGTGAACGCGACCAGCAGCACCAGCGCCGGCAACAGCAGCAGCCAGGCGTGCACCGCGTGGCGCGCTGCACGGCTGCCGGCGGCAATGCCGTGTGGGCTCATGAACGCGCGCCGGGCCTCACTTGAATGCGCGCAGGATGCGGTCGGCCTCGCGCTGCGCGTCCTGCATCGCCTGCGCCGGCGTCTTGCTGCCGGTCAGAGCGGCCTGCAGGCCGTCGTTGAGCGCCTTGGTCACGCGCTGGTTGTCGTGGGTGGAGAACTCGGCCACCGACACCGGCAACTGGTCGCGCGCCACCAGCGCCTGCGGGAAGCCGCGGCCGTACTTGCGCAGCGTGTCGGTCTCGTAGGCGGCCGGCGAGACCGCGACGTAGCCGGTGTCCATGCTCCACTGCGCGGCGCGCTCGGGCTGGGTGATCCACTTGATGAACCTGAAGGCCGCTTCCTGCTGGGCCGGCGTCGACTTCTTGAACAGGTAGAAATTGCCGCCGCCGGTCGGAGATCCCTTGCGCCGGTTGCCCGGGATCATGGCGACGCCGAAGTCGAACTTGGCGTTGGCCTTGATGTTGGTCAGGTTGCCGGTGGTGGTGTAGATGATGGCGGCCTTCTTCTCGAAGAAGTCCTTCGGCGTCGTGCCCCACTCGACCACGCCGGGCGGATGGATGCCGGCCTTGCCGAGGTCGACCCAGTACTGGAGCGCCTCGATCACCTTCGGGTCGTCGAACCTGACCTGGGTGCCGGCTTCGTTCGAGAGGATCGTGTCGTTCGGCGTGGTCAATGTCTGGAACAGCCAGTAGGGGAAGCCGCTGGAGGGAATCTGCACGCCCCATTGCGTGACCTTGCCGCTGGCGTCCTTTTTGGTCAGCTTGGAGGCGGCCGCCTTGAGTTCGGCCCAGTTCGTCGGCGGCTTCTCGGGATCGAGGCCGGCTTCCTTGAACAGTTCCTTGTTCCAGTACATGACCACGGTCGAGCGCTGGAACGGAATGCCCCAGGTCTTGCCGCCGGTCTGGCTGTTCATCATGAAGGCCTTGTAGAAACCGTTGAGCCAGGCCTTGTCTTCGGCGGTCTTGACGAAGTCGTCGAACGGGACGATCGCCTCCTCGTCGATCAGCGTGAACATGTCGGTCGACAGCAGCACCGAGGTGACCGGCGGCGTGCCCGACTTGTGCGCGGTCAAGGCCTTGACGACGGTTTCCTGGTAGGTGCCGGCGTAAATCGGCGAGACCTTCACGCCCGGGTTCTCCTTCATGAAGCCGGCCGCGAAGCCGTCGATGGTCTTGGCGATCGGGCCGCCGACGGCCACGGGGTAGTAGAACTGCAGTTCCACCGGTACCTGGGCACGCACCAGGCCGGCGCCGGCAGCGAACAGGCCGGCCGCGGCCAGCAGGGGCAGGGCCAGGCCCCGGACGAAGGTCTTGCGTTTCATGGTCGTCGTTTTCCTCGGGAATGAATCAATGTGTGCGGCGGCCGGCGGCATCGAAGCCATGGCCATCCTCGGCGGCCCAGCGCAGGCCGACCCGGTCGCCCGGCTGGGCCTGTCGCCGGCCGTCGGTGCGCACCAGCAGGACCTGGCTTCCGACCGCGCAGCGCAGCACCAGGTCGGCACCCAGGTATTCCAGGCTCTGCACCGTCGCGGGAATGCCCGCGGCGTCCAGGGTGATCGCTTCGGGCCGCACACCGAGGGTCGCGGCAGCGAGGCCGGCGGCGACGTCGCTGCCGGCGATCCGGCCGCCTTCGAGCGCCACCAGGTTCATCGCCGGCGTGCCGATGAAGCGGGCGGCGAAGGTCGTGGCGGGGCGGGCGTAGAGCGCGCGCGGCTTGCCGGCCTGCTCGACACGGCCGCGGTTC
Source organism: Variovorax sp. P1_H2 (assembly GCF_056405295.1). Lineage (NCBI taxonomy): Bacteria > Pseudomonadati > Pseudomonadota > Betaproteobacteria > Burkholderiales > Comamonadaceae > Variovorax > Variovorax sp. P1_H2. The sequence continues at coordinate 12,097 of NZ_JBFUCJ010000067.1, forward strand.
AGCAGCACCACCTGGTCGGCCATGCTCATGGCCTCGGTCTGGTCGTGCGTGACGTAGACCACCGTGAGGCCCAGCTGGCGCTGCAGGTCGCGCAGCTCGCGGCGCATGTCCTGCCGCAACTGGGCGTCGAGGTTCGACAGCGGCTCGTCCATCAGGCAGACCTTGGCCTGGGCCACCAGCGCCCGGCCCAGGGCCACGCGCTGCTGCTGGCCGCCCGAGAGCTGGCCCGGCTTGCGATCCAGCAGCGTGTCGAGGCCCAGCAGGGCCGCGGCCTCGCGCAGCCGGCGCGCGCTTTCGGCCGCGGGCGTCTTGCGCACCGACAATCCGAAGCCGATGTTCTCGGCCACGCTCAGGTGGGGGAACAGGGCGTAGTTCTGGAACACCATGGCGATCCCGCGTTGGGCGGGCGGCAGCCGGGTGACGTCGCGGCCGTCGATCAGCACCCGGCCCGCGCTGGCGGTTTCCAGCCCGGCCAGGATCCGCAGGGTGGTCGACTTGCCGCAGCCGGAAGGGCCGAGCAGGACGCAGAAGGAGCCGGGCTCGATGCGGAGGTTGACCGCCTGCAGCGCGGTGGCGTCGCCCCATGACTTGGCGATGTCGATCAGCTCGATGGAGGACATCGAATCAGTATATGGACCGCTTGTGACACCCGGTTGCATTGAGGGGTCAGTGTTTTCCTCATCGGGCGGGCTGCAAAAACTTCGCTAAAGTGATCAGCGCCTGTTCAGGCTCGCAAACACCAAGGAATCTTCATGAGCAAAAAAGTCGCATACGTCACCGGGGGCATGGGGGGCATCGGAACGGCCATTTGCCAGCGCCTGGCCAAGGACGGGTTCACCGTCATCGCCGGCTGCGGCCCCACCCGCGATCACGCCAAATGGCTGGCGGAGCAGAAGGCCGAGGGCTACGAGTTCCATGCCTCGGTCGGCAACGTCGGGGACTGGCAGTCCACCGTCGAGGCCTTCACCAAGGCCAAGGCCGAGCACGGCAGCATCGACGTGCTGGTCAACAACGCGGGCATCACGCGCGACCGGATGTTCCTCAAGATGACCCCTGAGGACTGGAGTTCGGTGATCGAGACCAACCTCAACAGCATGTTCAACGTCACCAAGCAGGTGGTCGGCGACATGGTCGAGAAGGGCTGGGGCCGGATCATCAACATCAGTTCGGTCAACGGCGCCAAGGGCCAGGCCGGCCAGACCAACTATTCGGCCGCCAAGGCCGGCATGCACGGCTTCACGATGGCCCTGGCGCAGGAGCTGGCCGCGAAGGGCGTGACCGTCAACACGGTCAGCCCGGGCTACATCGGCACCGACATGGTGAAGGCGATCCGCCAGGAAGTGCTCGACAAGATCATCGGCACCATCCCGGTCAAGCGACTGGGCGAGCCGAGCGAGATCGCCTCTATCATCGCCTGGCTGGCGACGGACGAAGGTGGCTATTCCACCGGGGCCGATTTCTCGGTCAACGGCGGGCTTCACATGCACTGAGGAGCGCTCCGCACAAGACCACGAGGAAACCCGCTACGGCGGGTTTTTTCATTTGCGCGAAGCCTTCGCCGGCCTCTGTCTCCCAATCCAACACATCACAACCAGGAGATCCTCGCATGACTCCCTCACCGACGCCGGCCGTGCCGGCAAAGAAACTCCCGCTCTACCGCTCGCTCTATGTCCAGGTCATCACCGCCGTGGTCATCGGCGTGCTGCTCGGGCATTTCTATCCCTCCGTCGGCGAAACCATGAAGCCGCTCGGCGACGGCTTCATCAAGCTGATCAAGATGATGATCGCGCCGATCATCTTCTGCACCGTGGTGGTCGGCATCGCGGGCATGGAGGACATGAAGAAGGTCGGCAAGACGGGCGGCCTGGCGCTGCTGTACTTCGAGATCGTCAGCAGCATCGCGCTGGTGGTCGGGCTGGTGCTGGTCAACCTGTTCCAGCCGGGCGCCGGCATGAACATCGACCCGGCTTCGCTCGACACGCGGGCGCTGGCGGCCTACACCGGCCCGGGCAAGATGGAGGGCACGGTCGACTTCCTGCTGCACGTCATTCCCAACACCCTGGTCGACGCCTTCGCCAAGGGAGAGATCCTGCAGGTGCTGCTGATCGCGGTGCTGTTCGGCTTCGCGCTGCATCGCTTCGGCGGCCGCGGCACGCTGGTGTTCGACCTCATCGAGAAGGGCTCGCACGTGCTCTTCGTGATCGTCAACTACATCATGAAGCTGGCGCCGATCGGCGCCTTCGGCGCCATGGCCTTCACCATCGGCAAGTACGGCATCGGCTCGCTGTTCTCGCTCGGCAAGCTGATGGGCACCTTCTACCTGACCTGCCTGCTGTTCATCTTCGTGGTGCTCGGTCTCATTGCGCGCTTCCATGGCTTCAGCATCTGGAAGTTCATCAAGTACATCAAGGAAGAACTGCTGATCGTGCTGGGCACCTCGTCCTCCGAATCGGTGCTGCCGCGCATGATGGAGAAAATGGAGAACCTGGGCGCCAACAAGACGACGGTCGGCCTGGTGATCCCGACCGGCTATTCCTTCAACCTCGACGGCACCTCGATCTATTTGACGATGGCGGCAGTTTTCATTGCCCAGGCCACCAACACGCCGATGACGCTGATGCAGGAGATCACGCTGCTGGGCGTGCTGCTGCTGACCTCGAAGGGCGCCGCCGGCGTCACCGGCAGCGGCTTCATCGTGCTGGCGGCCACGCTCTCGGCGGTCGGCCACGTCCCGGTGGCGGGGCTGGCGCTGATCCTCGGCATCGACCGCTTCATGTCGGAAGCACGGGCGCTGACCAACCTGATCGGCAATGGCGTGGCCACCATCGTGGTCGCCAAGTGGACCGACGCGCTGGACACGGAACGCCTGCAGGCGGGCCTCGACAACGAGACCTGGATCGAGGCCCAGGAGCCCGAGGAACTGGTCAACGCCCGTACCGGAAAGATGGCCACCTGAGGCCGTCGCGGGCAACGAGGACGAGGCGCGCCTGCTGACGCAGCAGGACGCGGTCACGGTCTGCCTGGGCGAGCAGGAACTGGCGCAGGCGATGACCCGGATGGCCGGCGCCTGATCCGGCGCCGCCCGTCAGAGGTCCTCGATCACCAGCAGGCGGTAGCGCTGCGCAATCGAGAACGGCGCCGTGCGCACATGCTTCATCAGCCGGCTTGCGGTGGCTTCGTCCCGGGTCTTGACCAGCAGCGCCGTGTGGCCTTCGCGCGCCAGCTTGGTGTAGGCGCGGACCGTGGCGGCATCGGTGCCGGCCGAGGGCAGCGTGCTGTCGGTCTCCCGCACGGTCGGCGTGATCTGTTCGAGGACCACGTGGGGCGGTATCAGGTAGATCTCGTCGCCGCTGAAGCCGTCTTCCAGCAGCAGATGGCCCACGCGGCTGGCTTCTTTCGCGTCCGGAAACATCACGAAGGTGTGGCCGGTCGGATAGAAGGCGCCGCCGACCGCAGCGGTCATGTGGGGGTCCAGGTTGAAATGCTTCATGTCTCCTCCGCGCGTGGATGGGATGCTTCAGCTTAGGCCGCTGCGGGAGAATTGCACGTAGGTGAAACTTGGCGGAAGTTGCAAACCGCCTACAAATGCGCATTTGGCGCATGCGGTTCTTGCATTTTTTATTACGAGTAGTCACATTTGCAACAATTCGTGAAATTGTGACTAGGTGTTGTTGGGGGGGCTGAATAGGATTCAAACGTCCAATCCAAAAACCCTCCTAACTCCATGTCGCAATTGCGGAATATCGCGCTGACCGTGCAAGAACTCGAAGAGGGCGAGTTCTATTGGGTCTTGCTGGAGGCGACCGACTACGCGATGGAAGAAGCGCTTCCTTTTCTGCCCATCGAGGCGGCCGTCGATCCGCAAGCGAACTACGCCAACGCCCTGGTGGCCGGCGTCGCGGCGATCCGGAAGATGTTCGGCAAGGAGGGGCCGCGCGACTGAGCGAAGCGGCCCCGCATCCTGGATTGACCATGCAAAAACTTGGCGCGGCGAACGCCGCCGGCAGCATTGCGTTGGGGCTCGTGGGGTGGTTCTTCCGTCCCTCGACCTCCGCCGAATGGGCGGCATGGGTGCAGACCGTGGGCGTGCTGCTGGCGATCGCCTGGGCGGCGCGGCTGCAATTGGCCGCGTCGCGGCAAAGCCTGCGCCAGGCCGGGCAGGTGGCGGCGATGTTCGCCAACAACATGCACTGGGTTTTCCGCGAACTGAACGATGCCTGCGTGAAGCGCAGCTGGGCCGACTACGCGGTGCACCGGCGGGTCCTCGGGGAGATCCTGGCCCAGGGTCGCGAGGTGACGCTGCAACTGCTGGACGGCCGCTCGCTGGCCATGGTGACCAGCCTGCGGACCATCGCGGTCGAGGCGCTCGAGATCACCGAGGCCCACAGCGACAGCGGCAACTGGGCGTCGCTGCAGCTGTATTTCGACCGCCGGCTGCCGAGCATCGCGGCCTGGCTGTCGGCAACCGGGAATCCGCCGGAAAGCAGCGGTCCGACGGACTATGCGGGCCTGCGGACTTCCTTCGGCCAGCTGGGCGGGCTCTGACGGGCGCGCGCCGGCCGCGCCCGGACTCGCCTGCCGTGATCAGGCGACGGCCAGCGCGGCCTCCGCTGCGAGCGCCACGCCTGCCAGCCGCGCATCGTCGCCGCGCACGGAGGCGAGCATCAGCCCCGCAGGCAGCTCGCCGGCAGCGTGGCACGGCAGGCTGAAGGCACAGCCATCGAGCAGATTGATGGCGAAGGTGTTGCGCAGCAGGAGCCCGTTGGCCTGGAAGAAGGCGTCGTCCCGGGCCAGCGCCTCGATGGCCGGCGCGACGATCGGCACCGTGGGGCACAACAGCGCATCGAAGCCGTCGAGCGCATGCTCGACGCGCGCGATCCAGTCACGCCGCCGGTCCTGCATGCCGATGTAGTCGGCCGCGCGCACCTCGGTGCCCAGTGCGATGCGGGCCGCCACACGAGGGTCGAAGCTTGCGCGCCGGCTTGCGAAGCGCTCGCGGTGCACCGCGGCGGCTTCGACCGGCGAGAAGCCACCCGGTGCATTGACGGTCGCGATCTCCGCCAGTTCGGCCAGCGGGATGTCGACCACCTTCGCACCCGCTGCCGAAAGGACCTGCACGGCGCGGTCGAAGGCCCGTCCGACGGCGGCTTGGATGCCGTCGAACATCAGCGTCCTCGGCACCGCGAGGCGCATGCCTTCCAGCGGTCGCCTGTGCACTTTCAGCCGGGTGTCGGCGATCGCCGAATCCACGATCAGGCAATCCGCCACGCTGCGCGCCATGGCGCACACGGTGTCGAGGGAGCGCGCGAGTTCGAAGGCGCCCGTGCGCGGCACCCGCGACTGCGTGCTCTTGAATCCCACCAGTCCGCAGAGCGCCGCCGGAATGCGGATCGAGCCGCCGGTGTCGGAACCCAGTGCCGCGACCGCGAGGCCGAGTGCCACCGACACCGCCGCGCCCGAGGACGAACCGCCCGGAATGCGCGCGGTCACCGGGTCGGCGGGATTGCACGGCGTGCCCAGGTGCGGGTTGATGCCCACGCCCGAGAACGCGAACTCGCTCATGTTGGTCTTGCCGATGATGGCGGCGCCGTGCGCCCGCAGCCGTGCCACGGCGACGGCGTCGTGCGCCGCGGGCGGCTCGCCTTCGCAGGCGACGGAGCCGGCCATGGTGGTCTCGCCGCCGATGTCGTACAGGTCCTTGACCGACACCGGCAGGCCGGCGAGCGGGCCGGACTCGATCCCGGCCTTGCGCGCGGCGTCCGCGTGGCGGGCGGCGGCGCGCGCGGCATCGGCATACAGGCGGGTGAACACGTGCCGGGCGGCCGGAAGGGCCGCGCCGGCCAGCGCTTCGTCGACCAGGGCCTCGTGCGTCGTCTCGCCGCGGGCGATGCGTTCGCGCAGCGCCGCGATCGGGGAAGAGGGGGCGGGCCTGGCCATCAGGCCACCACCGGAAGCGGCCGCACCGCATAGCGATGCACGATGCGCCGCTGCAGCCGCGGGTCGTGCAGTTCGATTTCCATCCGCGCGGCCGGCCGGATGCCTTCGCCGCGCCCGTTGGGCAGTGCGCCGAGCGTGCCGCAGGTCATGAAGAGGCCTTCGGCGGGCGGGGCGCTGCGCTCCATGCCGTCGCGCAGCGCGGCCAGCGGCCGGATCGAGGCCAGCGTGCCGCGCTGGTAGTCGATCCAGCGGCCGTCCTCGTGGATGCGCGAACGCAGCGCCAGCGTGTCCTGGTGCGCCTGGACGTCGCGCCAGCGCCACGCCACCTCGGCCAGCGGCTTGGCGCACATCTGCTTGGAGACGGCGACCGAGTAGCTTTCCACCTGGCGGTCGGTGTGGTCCGAGCCGACGCTCAACCACCATTCGCCCCTCGAGAAGAAGAGCACCGGCTCGGCCTCGCCGGAGCTCTGGCCGCCCAGCGCCTCGATCGTCGGCGACTGGGTCAGCAACTGGGCCGCCACGCGGTAGTACAGCGGCACGCTGGAAGGGCGTGGCACCCCGAGGGCGGCGAGCTCCTCGATATGGTGCTCGATGGCCATGAGGTCGCGGCCGGTCCAGCCGGCGACCACCAGCGCGCTCGGCGCGATCCGGTGCAGGTCGATGGAGCGGGTGCCGTCCTCGGCGATGGCCTCGCAGGCGAAGTTCAACTGCAGGCTCATTCTCAGTCCTCCAGCGGCTTGCCCGCGGTTTCGCGTGCCGCCACGAGGGCGATCAAGGTCAGGCACAGGGCGGCGGCGACATAGAGCGACACGGCGGTCGTCGAGCCCGAGGACTTGAACAGGCTGGCGATGATCAGGGGTGCAAAGCCGCCGCCCACGATGCCGGCCAGCGTGTAGGCCAGCGAAGAGCCCGCATAGCGCACGCGGCTCGGGAACTGCTCGGTCACGAAGGCGGCCTGCGGGCCGTACATCATCGCGTGGATCAGCAGTCCGACCACCACGGCGGCGCAGATGGCCAGCGGCCGGGCCTGGTCCATGAGGACGAAGAACACGAAGGCCCAGACCATGCCGAGCAGGGCGCCCGCGATGTACACCGGGCGCCGCCCGATGCGGTCCGACAAGCTGCCGAAGAAGGGCACGGCAAGCGCGTTGCAGGCTGCGCCGATCATCGTGGCGGTGAGCGCCATGGGACGCGACAGGTGCAGCACCGTCGTCACGTAGGTCAGTGTGAACACCACCACCAGCGCATACAGCACGTCGGAGCCGATGCGCGAGCCGCCTGCCACCAGCAGCCGGCGCCAGTGCTGGCTCAGCACTTCCTTGATGGGCGTCTTGGCGGTGGCCTTCTTCTGCTCCATCTCGAGGAAGACCGGTGTCTCGTCCACCCCGCGGCGCAGCCAGAGGCCGAACAGCACCAGCGCCACGCTGGAGATCAGCGGAACGCGCCAGCCCCAGGCCTGGAATTCTTCGGGGCTCAGCCAGGCCGACACCAGGGCGATGAAGCCGGTGCCGATCAGGGTTCCGCACGAGGGGCCGACCTGCGTGAACGACGCGTTGCGGCCGCGCTCGTCGGGCTTGCCGTGCTCCATCGACAGCAACACCGCGCCGGCCCATTCGCCGCCGAGCGCAACGCCCTGCACGAAGCGCAGCGCGACCAGCGCCACCGGTGCCCAGATGCCCCAGCTGGCGTAGGTCGGCAGCAGGCCCATCAAGCCGGTGGAAATGCCCATGATGACCAGCGTGGCCACCAGCACGAAGCGCCGGCCCAGCCGGTCGCCGAGGTGCCCGAACACCACGCCGCCCAGCGGGCGCGAGATGTAGCCCACCGCGTAGGTCGAGAAGGCCAGGATGGTACCGGTCAGCGGGTCGAAGGACGGGAAGAAGATCGCGTTGAAGACCAGCGCGGCCATGATGTTGTAGACGGTGAAGTCGTACCACTCGAGCGTGGTGCCGACGGCGCTGGCCATCGCCAGGCGGCCCATCCGGGGCGACTTTCGGGTGGCTGCCGGGGCCAGCGGCGAGGCCGCGGCCGAAGCCGGCGGGTGGAGTGTGTATTCGGTCATGGGGAAGCTCTCGGGGTTCGGTAGGGGGGTGAATTCGGATCAGTTCGGGGCCAGTTCGTCGGCGCCCAGCTTCCAGCCCAGCGCCAGCAGCCAGGTGCCGGCCGGATCGGCATCCAGTGCGTCGGCGGCCGTACCGCCTGCGGTACGCGCCGCCTCGGCGCCGCTGGTTTCGATGACCAGCATCGGCTGCAGCACGCGGTGGTCGGTCGACTCGCGCGGCAAGGGCGTGCTGAGAGCGGGATCGGGCACCAGCAGGTAGGACTGCACGAAGCCCGCCTGGGCCGCCAGCCTGCGGCCGGTCTCGGCGGCGCGCGCCGCCAGCGCATCGGTGGCCGGGTTCGGGGCGAGCGGCAGGATCGCGAGATGGCTGCCGCTGCCGAAGCCGGTCACCGCAAGCACCGCGCAGACGCGGCGGATCGGCTCGCGCATGCGATCGAGCTGGGCCACCGACCACGGCGTCTGCCGCTCGAAGGCCGCGCGGTAGCCGGCGGAGCCGAACACGTCGAGCGAACGGGTACGGTACAGGCCCAGGTACTTGCGCCCGCCTGCCAGCGAGACGTAGCGCGCGCCCGACAGGAAGCCGGGAATGCGCACGCGCTCTTCCACATGCTCCTGGTCGTACCAGCGGTTGAAATCGGCCTCGTCAGCGGCCTCGATGTCGGAAGCGACGAACAGCAGGCCTGGAGCGGCTGCCGGCGTGTGGGGGCGAAGGGATTCGGGGGAGTTCATGCGGTGAAAGAGGGCGGGCCTTCGAGAAAGGAAGGCGCAATCTTCGGCCGCGAGGGCGCGCTGTCACAAACGGATTTTTGTGGGCGACAGGCACAAGAATTAATGGCCCCGTTTTGGGGCGCCCACGCCTCGAACTGAGGGTTAATCCCCTGTTGAAGGGTTCCAGCTTGGTGCTGTGACTGACGAGGTGAACTGGTCCGACGCCCGGCAGGCCAACTCCGCGACGAGGCGGATCGCGTCGGAATCGGCGGCCTCCAGATGGCTCACGACGAGCCGCTGCGGCGAGATCAGCGCATCGCATTCGATGATCCGCAGGTCGCCGCTGGCAACGTACTCGTAGATCGGCGGCAAGGGCACCAGCGCATTGCCGAAGCCGGCCTTGACCAGCCGGGCCAGCGCCGAGATCGAACTCACGCAATGGACCTTGCCGAGCGGAATGCCGGCGGCCCGATAGAGGTTCTTGAGCGCTTCGTGCGGCTGCGATCCCGGGCTCATCGTGAGCACGGGCTGGCGCAGGAGCTGTTCCACCGRCTGCGCCGGCTCGGCGGTCGGCGGGCCGACCCAGCCCATGGGCATCGGCAGGCAGGGTGTGCTCACGATGCCGGCGCCGCCGATGTGGTCGGTCTGCAGGGCGATGTCGAGCGCGCCTTCGCGCAGGCCGCGATGCAGCGCGCGGGTGGTTTCGGAGGTCAGTTGCACCTCGATGCCGGGATAGGTCGAGCGCAGGTTGGTGAGAAAGCCCAGCAGCCACGTATGGACCACGGTCTCGATGGCGCCGATGCGCACCAGCCCGAGCAGGTCTTCGCGCGGCCGGCCGAGCGAGACGATCTCGCGGCGAAGTTCGAGCAACCGCTCGCCGTAGTCGAGCAGGCGCACGCCCACGGGCGTCAGCCGCAGTTCGCGCGGGTCGCGCTCGAACAGGCGGGCGCCGATGTCTTCCTCGAGCGAGGCCACGCGATTGGACACCGCCGCCTGCGTGATGTGCAGGCGGTCGCCCGCCGCACGGAAGCTGCCCAGCCGCGCGGCCCAAAGGAAGGCTTCGACAAATCGTGTGTTCATGCGGGACCCTGCGGTCGATTCTGACAGCGTGCGGCCGCGCCGGGCCGGACGGCTACGCGCCGCTGGCGAGAAACGACGGGCCCAGCGCTGCATAGAGCGCCTGGAAGCGCCCATGGCGCGCGGCCAGCGCATTCCGGTGCGCGCGCCCGGGCTCGAAGCGCTCGCGCGTCCGCGGCCGGCGGCAGACTTCGGCTTCCGTTCCTCCGTCCGCCAGCCAGGCCAGCCGGGCCGCGCCCACCGCGCCGCCGGCCTCGCTGCCTTCGCAGACTGCCAGTGGAACGTCGAGCACGTCGGCCAGCAACTGCGCCCACCAGGCGCTGCGCGCGCCGCCGCCGACCAGCACGAGGTCGCCCGCCGGCCGGGCGAGCGTGTCCAGCCCGTCGCGCAATCCGAAGCTGACGCCTTCGACCACTGCGTAGGCGATGTCGGCCGGGCCATGCGCCTGGGTCAGGCCGAACAGCACGCCCTGCGCCCGTGGGTCGTTGTGCGGCGACCGTTCACCCGACAGGTAGGGCAGGAACAGGGGCGCCCGCCGGCGACCATCGGCATCGAGGCTGGCCGYCGCGGCGAGCAGCGCCGGCGCGTCGCCGAGCCCGAAGCAGCGCGCCGCCCAGTCCACCGCGCTCGAGGCCGAGAGCATCACCGACATCTGGTGCCAGCGCCCGGGCAGGGCGTGGCAGAAGGCATGCACGGCCGCCGCGGGCTTGGGCTCGAAGCGTTCGCCGCCGATGAAGATGACGCCCGAGGTGCCGATCGACACGAAGCCCTGGCCGGCGCCGATCAGGCCCATGCCCACCGCGCTGGCTGCGTTGTCGCCCGCGCCGCCGGCGATCGGAATGCCGGCCGGCAGGCCCCATCGGGCGGCCAGCTCGGGCTTGAGCCGACCCGCCACGGCGCTGCCTTCGACCAGCCCGGGCATCTGCCCGCGGGCGAGCCCGCAGGCGGCCAGCAATTCATCGGACCAGTCGCGCGCCGCAACGTCCAGCCACAGCGTGCCCGAGGCGTCCGACATGTCGCTGGCGAGCGTGCCGCTCAGCATGAAGCGCAGCCAGTCCTTGGGCAGCAGCACGCAGGCCGTGCGTGCGAACAGGGCCGGCTCGTGGGTGCGCATCCAGAGCAGCTTGGGCGCGGTGAAGCCGGGCATCGCGAGGTTGCCTGCGATGGCCGCGAGTCGTGGCACCCGCGCCGCCAATTCTTCGCACTGGGCGGCGCTGCGGCCGTCGTTCCAGAGGATCGCCGGGCGCAGCACCTCGCCGGCCGCATCGATCGCGACCGCACCGTGCATCTGGCCGGACAAGCCGATCGCGCGCACCGCGCCCAGCGATTCGGCATGACCCTCCCGCAGCGACGCCATCACCGACTCGAGCGCCGTCCACCACTGCGCTGGCGCCTGCTCGGACCACAGCGGCGCCGGCCGGCTGACCGTCAGCGGCGCGCGCGCGAGGGCGATGATGCGGTGCTCGCGGTCGAGCAGCAGCGCCTTGAGCTCCGAGGTTCCGAGATCCAGTCCGAGGTACATGGCGAATGATCAGGCCGGCGCCGGGCCGCCCCAAGGCGGCCTGCGGCCCCCTCGGGGGGCAGCGAGTACACGAAGTGACGGAGCGTGGGGGCTCATGGCACCAGGCTGCCGAAGCGGCTGTCGCTTTGCCGGCGGAACTCGGTCGGCGTCATGCCCTTGATCTCGAGGAAGCGGCGGTTGAAGTTGGCGACGTTGTTGAAGCCGACCTGGTAGCAGATGTCGGTCACGTAGTGGTCGGTCTGCATCAGCAGGTGGCAGGCGCTGTTGATGCGCACGCGGTTGACGAAATCGGTGAAGCTGTTGCCGGTCGAGCGCTTGAAGAAGCGGCTGAAGCGACTCTCGCTCATGCCGAGTTCGCTGGCGATGTCGGCCATCGCCACCGGCTCCGCGAGGTTCGAGGTGATGCGGTTGACGATGGCGTTGACCTGGTCGACCTCGGCATCGCCCTCGACGCCCTGCATCTGCACGTTCGACAGCAGGCGGTAGTCGCTGCAGCGCGCCAGCTCGGCCAGGTACCCGAGGAAGAGCGCGAGGCGCTGCAGGCCGCGGGCGGCCTTGATCGCGTCCCAGTGCGCCAGCGCTCGCTCCTCGAAACCGAAGAACTCGATGCCGTGGCGGGCCCGGCCGAGCAGCTGCAGCGCTTCGCGCAGCTCGGGGATCTCGGCCGCGGCGCGCTCGATCGGATCGTGGCGGAACTGGATCACGCGGTCGCGGCCGGTCGCGCCGCCTTCGGGGACGTCGAGCGAGATCCAGTTGTGCGGCAGGCGAGGCCCGCACAGCACCAGGTGGCCGGGATGGAAGGGCCCGATCCAGTCGCCGACGAAGGCCCGGCCCGAGGTCTCGGTGATCAGGTGGAGTTCGTATTCCTCGTGGAAATGCCAGCGCACCAGCGGACTCGGGAAGCCGTGCGCCAGGCAGCGCACCAGGCCGGTGTCCTCGGGCGCTTCATAGCCCAGCGAGGGCGAGCGCGCGATCTCGCGCTCGAGCTCGGGCTTTCGATCGCGGGGCAGATGGCGTTGGCGCAGCGATGTCATGCGACGGTCCTTTCCCCTGAACCTCTTTCAGCTCGTGACGTTACCACCGTCGACATTGAACTGCCGGACCCGCACGCTGGCGCCGCGCAGCGCGTCGACCAGCCGCGGATCCCCGGCGGCGTCGCCCCACAAGCCGCGGTCCGCCCCCAGCGCCGCCACCGGGTCGGCGGCGGCGCAGATGGCATGCGCCGCCGCCTCGTCCATGCCCTGGTCCTGGTAGGCGTAGGGCAGCGTGCCCTGGTGCCAGCGCTGCAGGAAGGCCAGGAACAGGGCCGGCAGCAGCGCGACGCTGGCGATGCTTTCGCCGCGGGCCAGCCGTTCGCGCACGGTCGGGGCGATGAAACCCGGGATCTTCGAGAAGCCATCCATCGCCACGCGCTGGTTGGTGTCGCGGATCGCCGGATTGCCGAAGCGCTCGAGCACCACGTCGCGGTAGGCGGGCAGGTCGACCGGGCTCGGCTGGCCCGGACGGTCCAGGCAAGGGATGACGTCGTCCGTGACGTAGTCGAAGGCCATGCGCCGGATCGCCGTGCGCTGGGTGCCTTCATGGATGTACTGCAGCCCGGCCAGCGTGCCGGCCCAGGCGATGCAGCTGTGGCTGGCGTTGAGGATCCGGATCTTCGCTTCCTCGTAGGGCGCGACCGAATCGACCAGCTGCACGCCGACTTTCTCCCACGCGGGTCGGCCGTTCGCGAAGTCGTCCTCGATCACCCACTGGATGAAGCTCTCGCCGGTCACCGGGGCGGCGTCGTCCCAGCCGGTGGCGTCGCGCACCCGCTGGCGCAGCTCGGGCGGCGGCCGGGGCGTGATGCGGTCGACCATCGCGTTCGGGCTGCGGGTGCTGCTGCGCACCCAGTCCAGCAGGTCGCGGTCGCCGGCGCGCTCGATGAACTCGAGCAGGCCCTTGCGAAAACGCTCGCCGTTGTGGCGCAGGTTGTCGCAGTTGAGCAGCGTCACCGGCCCTGCGCCGGCGAGGCGCCTGGCGCGCAGGATCGCGCTGACCGCGCCGTAGATGGTCGAGCCCGCCAGGCCCCGGCGTGCGCGCTCGAGGTCGGCGGCAAGATCGCTGGCGCCGAGGTCGAGCCGATCGTGCGGGTCGAGGTAGTAGCCGGCCTCGGTCACCGTGAACGAGACGATCCGGGTGCGCGCTTCGGCACCGCGCGCGATCACCGCGGCCAGGCTCGGGTCGTAGGCCAGGACCTCGCGGATCGCCTCGATGCGCTGGTAGCGGCAGTCACCGGCCGGGGATACCGTCTCCAGCGTGTAGCGGCCGCCTTGCGCGCGCAAGGCGGCTTCGATCTCGGCCATGTCGGGCCGCAGGKTGGCGCCGGTGATCGACCAGCGCGTGTCGCCGGTGTCGATCAGCTGTTGCAGGTAGGCGGCCTGGTGCGCGCGATGGAAGGAGCCGAGCCCGAGGTGCAGCACCACCAGGCCGGAAGAGATGGGGGAAGTCATGGCGCTGGTCCCTGTCAGGCGCTGACCGTCCGGCCTTCGCGATTGAAGAAATGCAGCACCGAAGGGTCGAGCTCGACGCTCACCGCGTCGCCGGCCTGCAGCGCGGTGCGCTCGTTCTGCCGCGCCACCAGCGGCACGCCGCCGACGTCGATGTGGATCAGCGTGTCGGCCCCGAGCGCCTCGATCAGTTCGACCCGGGCCGGCGCCCCGAGGCCCTGTCCCTGGTGCACGCGCAGTGCCTCCGGCCTGACGCCGAGGAAGCCATCGGCCGGCAGCCGGCCGCCGGTCAGCACCGAGAAACTCGGGATCGCCTTGGCCTCGACCATGTTCATCGAAGGCATGCCGATGAACTGGGCGACGAACTGGTTGGCCGGCCGGTCGTAGAGGTCCATCGGCGTGCCGACCTGCTCGATCAGGCCGTCGCGCAGCACCACCACGCGGTCGGCCAGCGTCATCGCCTCGACCTGGTCGTGCGTGACGTAGATGCTGGTGGCGCCGAGCGCGCGGTGCAGCTTGTGGATCTCGACCCGGGTGTTGCCGCGCAGCGCGGCATCGAGATTGGACAGCGGCTCGTCGAACAGGAACACCTTCGGCGCCCGCACGATGGCACGACCGATCGCCACCCGCTGCCGCTGGCCGCCCGAAAGCTCCTTCGGCGTGCGGTTCAGGTAGTCGGTGAGGTTCAGCGTCCTGGCCGCGTACTCGACCTTGGTCCTGATCACGTCCTTCGACACCTTCGCGAGCTTGAGCGCGAAGGACATGTTGTCGTACACGCTCATGTGCGGATAGAGCGCATAGCTCTGGAACACCATCGCCAGGTCGCGCTTGCCAGACGGCGTGTTCGTGATGTCCTTGCCGTCGAGCGAGAGGCGGCCGCTGGTGATCGGCTCGAGCCCCGCGATCAGCCGCAGCAGGGTCGACTTGCCGCAGCCCGAGGGGCCGACGAAGACGATGAACTCGCCCTTGTCGATCTCGAGATTGACGCCCTTGATGATGTGGGCGTCGCCGAAACTCTTCTTGATGTTGTCGAGCTGGAGGTAGGCCATCAAATGACTCCTTGAAGATTGATCGAGAGGCCCTGCAGCGATGTTGGCGCGGTGCCTGAGACGCGATGCCTTTTCGTGGGCTGCCGCGGAACCGGCTTTGCCGGGCCGCTGGCGGCGCCCCCGGTAGGGGGTGGGCGGCTACACGAAGTGAGCCAACCTGGGGGCGAGCTCATTTCACGGCGCCGAAGGTCAGGCCCTGGACCAGTTGCTTCTGGCTGAACCAGCCGAACACCACGATCGGCGCGATGGCCATCAGCGACGCCGCGGACAGCTTGGCCCAGAACAGGCCCTCGGGGCTCGAGTAGGAAGCCATCAGCGTGGCCAGCGTGCCGGCCTTGGCCGAGCTCAGGTTGAGCGCCCAGAAGGCCTCGTTCCAGCTCAGCACCAGGCACAGCAGGCCGGTCGATGCGAGTCCGCCGACCGACAGCGGCAGCACCACGTGGCGGAATTCGGTCCACAGGCTGGCGCCGTCCATGCGCGCGGCCTCGAGGATCTCGTTCGGGATGTCCTTGTAGGCCGAATAGAGCATCCAGACCATGATCGGCAGGTTCGACAGCGTGAACACCACCGTCAGCGCGCTGCGCGTGTCGAGCATTCCCGCGGTCTGCGCCAGCACGTAGATCGGCACCAGCGCGCCGACTGCCGGCATCATCTTGGTCGACAGCATCCACATCAGGATGTCGCGCGTGCGCCGGGTGCGGAAGAAGGCCATCGAGTACGCCGCCGGCGCGGCGATCAAGAGGCCGATGACCGTCGAGCCCACGCTGGTGATCAGCGAGTTGCGCGCGAACAGCAGGTAGTCGCTGCGCCGCTGCACCTCGGTGAAATTCTCCAGCGTCGGCTCGAAGACGAACAGCGGCGGCACATGGATCGCCTGCAGCTCGGTCTTGAACGAGGTCAGCACCAGCCAGCCGAGCGGGAAGAACAGCAGCAAGGTGGCGGCCCAGGCCCCGACCGTGCGCAGCGTCAGGAAGAGGAAGTTTTCGGATTGCATGAGTCGTCCCTCAGTCGAGGTTCTTGCCGATGATCCGGATCAGGAAGGCGGCCACGATGTTGGCCAGCACCACCGCGAACAGCGCACCCGCCGACGCCACGCCGACGTCGAAGTTCATCAGCGACTGCTTGAAGATCAGGTAGGTGAGGTTGGTGCTCGCGTTGCCCGGGCCGCCGTTGGTGGTGACGGCGATCTCGGCGAAGATCGACAGCAGGAAAATCATCTCGATCATGATCACCACCGCCATCGGCCGGCCCAGGTGCGGCAGCGTCAGGTAGCCGAAGCGCTGCACCGCGCTGGCGCCGTCCATGCGCGCGGCTTCCATCTGCTCGCGGTCCAGCGACTGCAGCGAGGTGATGAAGATCAGGCAGGCGAAGGGCAGCCATTGCCAGGCCACCATGACGATCACCGAGAACAGCGGCAGGTCGGTCAGCCAGTCGACCGGCTCGGCGCCGAAGGCGCGCCAGAGGTCGGCCAGCACGCCGTAGATCGGGTTCATCATCATGTGCTTCCAGAGCAGCGCGTTCACCGTCGGCATGACGAAGAAGGGCGAGATCAGAAGCACGCGCACGATGCCGCGGCCGGGGAAGGGCTCGTTGACCAGCAGCGCCAGCCCCACGCCCAGCACCACCGTGATGACGATCACGCTGCCGATCAGCACCAGCGTGTTCCACACCGCCGGCCAGAAGTCCGGGTCGGTGACGAAGTAGTGGAAGTTGTCCAGTCCGTTGAAGGTGCGCTCGCCCGGCTGCATCAGGTTGTAGTTGACGAGCGAGAAGTAGATCGTCATCAACAGGGGCACGAGCATCCAGAGGACGAGCGTGACCACAGCCGGCGCCATCAGCGCGCGGGGCAGGAGTCGATTCATGGCGCGGTCCGGCCGTTGTTCTTCTCGGCGCCGTGCGGCTACTTGTAGTAGCCCGCCTTCTTCATCTCGCGCTCAGCCGCCGTCTGCGAGGTCTTCAGCGCCTGGTCGACCGTGACCTTGCCCGACAGTGCCGCGCTCATCTGCTGGCCGACCGCCACGCCGATGGCCTGGAACTCGGGGATCGCCGCATACTGCACGCCGACGTAAGGCGACTTGGGCAGCGTGCTGTCGCTGGCATTGGCGCTGTCGATGGCCTTCTTTTCGGCTTCGGCGAAGCGCGCCGCCTTCATGAACTCGGGCGAAGCGTAGGTCGACTTGCGGGTGCCGGTCGGCACCGCGCCCCAGCCTTCTTCCTTGGCCACCAGGTTGATGTAGTCCTTGGAGGTTGCCCACTTGACGAAGGTCTGCGCCGCGTCGACCTTCTGCGAGCCGGCCGGGATCGCCAGCGCCCAGGCCCACAGCCAGTTCGCGCCCTTGGGCGTGACCGCCACCGGTGCCTGCGCGAAGGCCACCTTGTCGGCCACCTTGGACTGCTTCGGATCGCTCACGAAGGAGGCCGCGATGGTGGCGTCGACCCACATGCCGCACTTGCCTTCGTTGAACAGCGCCAGGTTCTCGTTGAAGCTGTTGGCCGAGGCGCCGGGCGGGCCGTAGGCCTTCATGAGGTCGACGTAGAAGCCGATCGCGTCATGCCAGGGCTTGCTGTCGATCTGCGGCTTCCAGGCCATGTCGAACCACTGGCCGCCGTTGGTATTGACCATGGTCGTCAGCAGCGCCATGTTGTCGCCCCAGCCCGGCTTGCCGCGCAGGCACATGCCGTAGACGCCTGCCTTCGGGTCGTGGATCTTGCCCGCGAGCTCCTTCACCTGGGCCCAGGTCGGCTGGTCTGGCATCTTGAAGCCCACCTTGTCGGCCAGGTCCTTTCGGTACATCAGCATCGAGCTCTCGCCGTAGAAGGGCGAGGCGTAGAGCTTGCCGTCGGCCGACAGGCCGTTGCGCATCGCCGGCAGCAGGTCGTCGACGTCGTAGGCAGCGTCGGTGGCGATCGGAAGCAGCCAGCCCTTCTTGGCCCAGATCGGCGTCTCGTACATGCCGATCGTCATGACGTCGAACTGGCCGCCCTTGGTGGCGATGTCGGTGGTCACGCGCTGGCGCAGCGTGCCYTCTTCCAGCGTGACCCACTTGAGCTTGATGTCGGGGTTGGCCTTCTCGAAGAAGGGCGYCAGCTTCTGCATCTCGATCATGTGGCCGTTGTTCACGGTCGCGATCACCAGTTCGGTCGCGGCATGGGCCCAGCCTGCACCGGCCATTGCGAGCGCCAGGCCCGCCTTGAGAAAACGCTTCATGGATGTCTCCTTGTGATCGACGAGGGGTCGCCGTGCACCGATTGTGGAGACATCAATTTCCCGTTTTGGTACTTCCTATGCTGGCAACGATACTTCGATGCATTGAATGCTCGGTGTCATCCCTAGTTTTGGCAATTGAGAGTGCATTTGCGCGCACTGTGACGGGGGTTCAGGCGCCGTCGAAGGCCTTCCCCGGAACTGGACATCGGCCCGCTGTCGAGCRCTCGGCTCAGGCGGTCTGCAGGACGGGTGCGCGGCCGCCGAGCCGGCTGCTCCAGGCCGCCAGGGCCAGGGCGCCGAGCGTGATGGCGGCGCTGGCCCAGGGCAGCCCGGCCAGCGGAACGCCCGCGGCCAGCATGCCGCTGCCGATCCACGCGCCGGCGGCGTTGCCGAGGTTGAAGGCCCCCTGGTTCAGGGTCGATGCGAGGTTCGGCGCGGCGCCGGCATGCTGCACGATCAGTGTTTGCAGCAGCGGCACCAGCGCGAACTGGAGCGTGGTCCAGAGCAGCATCAGCAGCACCGTGGGCGCCTTCAGAGGCAGCGCGAAATACAGCAGCGCCAGCACCATCGCGTTGAGCCCCAGCACCACCAGCATCGACGGCACCAGCCGCTGGTCGCCGAGGCGCCCGCCGACCGTGCTGCCGATCGTCAGGCCGACGCCCAGCAGCAGCAGGATCGGTGCCACGGCCGCGTTCGAGAAGCCGCTGACCTGGGTCAGCAAAGGCGCGATGAAAGTGAAGACGCAGAACAGGCTGGCCGAGGCCAGCGCGCTGGTGGCCAGCGCCAGCAGCACGCGGCGGTCGGCCAATACCGTGAACTCGCGCAGGATGTTGCCCTTCTGCATCTCGATGTGCCTCGGAAGCAGGGCCACCAGGGCCGCCACCGCAGCCAGCGCGATCAAGACGATCGCGGCGAAGGTCATGCGCCAGCCGAAATGCTCGCCGATGATCCGGCCCATCGGCACGCCGAGCACGTTGGCCAGCGTGAGGCCGGTGAACATCAGCGCGATCGCCTGCGAGCGCCGGTTCGCCGGCACCAGGCCTGCGGCCACCACCGAGCCGATGCCGAAGAAGGTGCCGTGGGCGAGCGCGGTGATCACGCGGGCCGCCATCAGCAGGCCGTAGTCCGGCGCCAGCGCGCACAGCAGGTTGCCGAGGACGAACAAGGAGGCCAGTGCGACCAGCGTCGCCTTGCGCGGCAGCCGCGCGGTCGCGACCGCGAACACCGGCGCGCCGACCACCACGCCCATCGCATAGCCGGTGACCAGCAAGCCTGCCTGCGACAGCGTGACGCCGAGGTCCAGCGCCATGTCGGGTAGCAGTCCCATGACGACGAATTCGCTGGTGCCGATGGCGAAGGCCGCGGCGGCCAGGGCGAGCAGGGCGGCGGGCATGCGCGGCGAAGTGCTGGACGCAGAGGCGGTCGGAGCTGTCATCGGGGGTTGTCCTGGAGCGCAGCCATGGCGGGGCGCGCCAGGGGATTTCGTCTGAATTCGGTGCCGTAGAACAACAGGGCGACGCCTCCGAAGGCCGCGCCGAGGACGCACAGCGCGCCCCATCCATGAAAGGCATAGAGCGCTGCCGCCAGCGCCGAGGCGACGGCGGCGCAGAGGAAGATCGAGGTCAGGAACAGCCCGTTGAGCCGACCGCGCAGTTCCGGCGCCAGCATGTAGAGGCTGCGCAGGCTCAGCACGTTGCACAGCTGCACTGCGCCGTCGAGCAGCACCGCGGCGGCGACCAGCGCCACCAGCGAATGGGTCCGGAACCCGAGCGCCGCGATCCCGAACGAGAGCAGCGCGACGCCGATCGCGGCGCCGGTGGCCGGCTGGGTACGTCCCTGGTCGGCCAGGCGGCCGGCCCATGGGGCGGCCAGGGCACCGGCGGCACCGGCCAGGGCAAACAGCGCGATGCCGCCCTGGCCGAGGCCGAATTCATGGACGAGCGCCAGCGGCACTGCGGTCCAGAAGGCCTGGAAGGCCGCGAAGAGCAATCCTTGGTAGACCGCACGGCGGCGCAGCAGGGGGATGCGCCGGACCATGCCCGGCAGCGAGGCCAGGGTGCGTGCGTAGCCGATCGAGCCATGCGGGTGGCGCCGGGGCAGAGCGCGCCACAGCACCAGCGCCAGCAGCGCCATCAGCAGGGCCGAGATCGCGAACACCGCGCGCCAGTTGAAGGCCGAGGCCACAAGGCTGGAAAAAGGCCGCGCCAGCATGATCCCGGCCAGCAGCCCGGCCATGATGTTGCCGACCACCTTGCCGCGGGTCGCATCGGCCACCAGGTGGGAGGCCAGCGGCACCAGCACCTGGGCCGCGACGGCGCAGCTGCCGACCAGGAAGGACGCCGCCAGGAAGGCGAGGGCCGAGTTCGACAGCGCGATGCCGACCAGGCCCAGCACGGCCCCGGCCATGGCCGCCAGGATCAGCCGCCGGTTCTCCACCACGTCGGCCAGCGGCACCAGGAACAGCAGCCCGGCGCCATAGCCGAGCTGGGTCAGCGCCATGATCAGTCCGGCCAGGCCGGCATGCATCTGCAGCGAGGCCGCGATCGGGCCGATCAGCGGTTGGGCGAAGTAGATGTTGGCGACGCACAAGCCGCAGGCCACCGCGAACAGCAGCGTGAGCGCGGGGGACAGGCCGGCAGCCGCGGCGGGCACGGCCGGGGCCGACTGCCCGCCACGGACGGGAGCATTGGGAAGAGGCACGGGGAGGGGGTCGAGGTGAGTTGAGGGTTAACCCTGTGCGGCGACCTTAGCATTTCCGGCGCGGCGGCGCTGGCGCGCTGTCTTCCGGGTGAAGGCCCGGCAACAGGGTTCAGCCGAACTCGCAGTTCAGCGCGAGGTTGTTGCCCAGGCCGTGCGCGCCTTCGAAGAAGCAACGCGCGACGACCGTGGTCGCCGAAGCACTGTCGATCGCCTTGCCATCGGAACCCGCGCCGATGAATTGGCAGCCCACGAAGAGCGGGTAGTTCGCACCGCCATCGATGAAAGGCGCCGCGCGGTTGTTGCGGAAGGTGCATTGCGTCCAGGAAATCATGTTGTCGGCGCGTTTGATGCGCAGGTCCAGCGGACGACCGCAGTTCTCGAAGAGGCACTGCCACGAATGGAATTTGTCGATGTAGCAAAGGCTCGGGTTGGCGTCGATCCGCGGCCCGTCGCCCGGCGTCTGCAGGATCCCCGCGGCGCAATCGATGAAGGCGCAGCGCGCCACGCCGCCGTTGTCGAGCGCATAGGCGTTGTCGATGTGCACAGCGGCCTTCGATTGGCCACGGAAGGTGACCCCGTACCAGCAGAAGGTGGTGAGCTGCAGGCCCGGGACCGTCAGATACAGCCCGACGCTGCCGCCCTGGAACTGGAGGTCGTAAAGGTTGACCGGCGCGGAACCGGACCCGTCGATTTTCAGGATCGGGAAGTCCCCCGAGGCGACCAGGGTGGTCTGGCCCCAGGTCCCTGCGAGCGAGTCGCCCGGCTTGATGCGCAAGGTGCCACGCACGCCGTAGGCGCGCGGTTCGAGCACCACCACGCCGCCGCCATCCAGCATGCGCTGCAGTTGCTGCGTATCGTCGCCCAGTGCGCCGTCATGCCTGGGCGCCGGCACGATGACCGGCGGGCGCTGCCAGGCGGCCAGCACGGCCACGCCAGGTGGCGGTGCGTCCTGGTTGGGCAGGCCCGCGGACCGGGCATAGCGCGCGCTGCGCACGACGGCGCCACCGGCGCCCAGCCTGGCCAGGCGCCTGCCGGCGTCCGAATTCTGGTCGCTCAGGATCACCATGGTGTCGGTACTGTCGCTGTCCAGGCCGTCGGAATCGCGCGGATAGCCGCCCACGCCCACCAGGGTTGCGCCGGGGCTCTGCCGCAGCAATATGCTCGGGCCGCCGTCGTCATGCGCCTTGTAGGTTTCCTCGTCGAAGCCGATGAGCGTGAAAGAGCGCTGGTTGGCCACCGACAGCGGCATGCGCCTCGCGCTGAGCGCGTTGAAGGCCACGATGACGTTGCCGCTGCCCGGGCCGGAGAGCGCGAAGATCGGGTGATCGCTCTGCCAGCCGCCATCATGGCTTTGCTCGTGCACCCAGGTGCAGTCCTTGACGCGGCTGTCGCGGAAGTCGCTGCCACCCTCGACGCAGGCAAAGAAGACCATGCGTTCCAGCGCCGCCCCACGGCCGACAACGCCGCCGAACTTGGCGCCCACCAGGCCATCGCGGGTGACTGCCTGCGAGGGCGGGAATACGACGTTGCCGCTGACCCCGAGAACGGAGAAGTCGTGCGAGCCCGGTTCGATGGTCAGGCGCTCGATGCGCGTCTTGGGCGTGGACCCGCGCAGGTGCTGGCCCGAACGCAGCGTGCAATTGCGGTAGGTGCCCTCGCCCAGCCGCACCACGCGATGCTGGTCGAGCGCCGCCTGCAGGTCCTCGCCGGGGCTCACCACATGCGCGGCGGCCGGGAAGTAGCGGGCCGCGGGCGCAGCCGCCGCGGGTTGGCCCGCACGGCCGGGCCCGGTGCCGGCTACCGTGGGCTTCGCAGGCGCTGTCGCGGCGACAGCCGCATTCGTCAGAGCGTCGATCGCGAACGTGAGCGCGCTGACGAGGTGGGCACGCTTGAGGACATCGAGCGTCTGAAATTTGGAAACGGGCATGGGACACGATGATAGAAGTCGCAGCCTCCACACCGCACGGCGCAGGCCTTTTGCTGAGCGATGGTGTGCAATACAAGGCCTTCGGATGGCAAAATTCGCCGCTCGCCACATCCGGGGTCCGTTCATTGAAAGCAGAAAAGATCCTCTCCGTCGCTCCCATGATGGATTGGACCGACCGCCATTGCCGCTACTTCCATCGGCTGCTGACCCGACGCGCGCTGCTCTACACCGAGATGGTGACCACCGGCGCGCTGATCCACGGCGACGTGCCGCGGCACCTCCGCTTCAACGCCGAGGAGCACCCGGTCGCGTTGCAGCTCGGCGGCAGCGAGCCCGCCGACCTGGCCCACTGCGCCAGGCTCGGCGAGGAATGGGGCTACGACGAGATCAACATCAACTGCGGCTGCCCGAGCGAGCGCGTGCAGCGCGGCGCCTTCGGTGCCTGCCTCATGAACGAGCCACAGCTGGTGGCCGACTGCGTGAAGGCGATGGTCGATGTCGTCGACCTGCCGGTCACGGTCAAGCACCGCATCGGCATCGACAAGATCGAGAGCTACGAGTTCGTCCGCGACTTCGTCGGCAAGGTCAGCGACGCCGGCTGCGGCACCTTCATCGTCCATGCCCGCAATGCCTGGCTCAAGGGTCTGTCGCCGAAGCAGAACCGCGAGGTGCCACCGCTGCGCTACGAGCTGGTGCATCGGCTCAAGCACGACTTCCCGGCGCTGGCCTTCTCGATCAACGGGGGCTTTGCGGACAACGCCGCGATGCACGCGCACCTGCGCCTGCTCGACGGCGTGATGGTCGGCCGCGAGGCCTATCACAACCCCTGGTGGCTGGCCGAGTGGGACGCGGTTTTCTACGGCGAGCCGCCGTCGCTGCTGACGCGTGAAGAGGTCGAGCTGCGGATGTGCGATTACATGGCCCGCGAAGCGGCCGAGCACGGCACGCCGTGGTCGAACATCGCGCGCCACATGCTGGGCCTGCGCAACGGCCTGGCCGGCGCCCGCCGCTGGCGGCAGGTGTGGAGCGACCACAAGCTCAAGACGCTGCAGCCGCACGAAGTGATGGCGCTGGCGCACGAGCCCGCTGCCGAAGCCGCATAGGCGAGGACGGGCCGCGTGGGCTTTCGAGCCTATTGACCCGGCACGATCCAACTTGAATCAAGCGGCATATCGAACCGGCTCCTGCTGGAAGTCGCTCTAGCTTCGTTGCGGTTGACGCTGAACGCCGCGTAGATGTTGGGCCGTCGCCTTGACCAGTTGCAGCTTGGTGCGCGCCGTCGCGAGCTTCGTGACCGCCTGCTTGAGATCGGCGTTGGAAATCACCGATAGGGCGTGGCGCGATCGCTCATAGGCCTTCTTCAAGGGCTCTTGCGGCGTGAATCCCCAACGCGCCAGGTGCAGCCCATCGTTTGCACCGGCAGCCGAATGCCAATGCGTTGCTCGATGAGCTGTTTGTCATTTCCCGCATGACTACGACGACTCATGGTTCGTGCAACTCACGGTCGAGCGGCGTGTGACGACCTTCAACGAAAAGGGGCAGATGGTGCGGACATGGAAATGTCCCAAGGGCGCGCGCAACGAGGCATTGGATGGGCGGGTCTATGCCTGGGCCGCCTATCAGGGGTTGGTCTCGGAGAGGCGCGTCAACCTCGAGGTGCTCGCCATGGCGCACAGGGAGCTGCCGTTCTTCGAGCCCGTTCCAATTGCTGTTGCGGAAGTGGCGTCGGATGCGGCGATCGAAGAGAGAGCCGACGCGGTCGATGTTCCCGCCGCCCGGGTGCAGTCGGTGGTGACGCGCGCTGCGCCGGTGGTGCCGATGCCTGCGCAGCGCAGGTACCTCGCGTGAGGCATCGCCCCGCAGTCGCTTCCTCAAACGGCTACGGTGGTTGCGATTGTTCACTCCCTCCAGGTCGGCTCTTAGAAGGCTACTAAGAGGGCTGCCGCGGCATGGTCCGCGGCGCATGTGGTGTTGGCGTTGGAGGTAACACCGGCCCCGTGGGTGGCGTGAACATGGGCTTGGGAGTCGCAGGTGGTGGGTTCTTCATGCGCGCCTCGATCTGGTCCGCGAGTTGCGCCATGTAGCTGTTCCGCGGATTCTGGTTGGACTGAAGCCGGGCGGCGGCCGCCAACTTCTGCACCGCTGAATCTGGCGCGGCTTCCGCGAGCAGCGGCATCGCTTCGGGCGAGGACAGATAGGCCATGATCTTGCGTGGATCAGTGCCCGGTTCGCTCAACTTGGCAACGATGATGTCATCAACGCTGCGCCCAGTCTGCTGACTCTCGATCGCGGCGCTCGCGTGAACCCACTCCGCATAGCGCAGGGCATCCACCCCGCCATACAGGCCGACCGCTTTGTCGAATTGTGGTTCGGTGTCCCGGAGTAGCTTGGCCATGTCTTCGGAAGACTTCAGGAAAGGCGCAGCGTTGTAGTCCTTCCCGCTATTGAGTGCCGCGGCAAGAATGTCTGAAGCGAGTTGATTCGAAGACTCGCGAATTTCAGCGAGAAATTCCCTTTGCTTTTCTGCTGGCGCGCTGGGAATGAGATGAGCTAGCTCGCGAAAGTACGAGTCTGTGTTCAACGCTCCGCTTTTCATCGCATCCTTCAGTACGTATTCGGTGCCTGGTAGATATTCCAATCTTGCATAATACATTGCGGCATTGGCTGCGATTTGCTTGTTTTGGATGGCGGCGAGATTTTTCAATTCGAGCGCGATATCCAAGTTTGCGCCGGATGTATTTTCCCGGTTGTAGAGCCCAAAAAGAATCGCGGTCATTGCGATTTTTTCATCGTCAGTCAATTTCTCGCTTCGCAGTAGATCGAGGGCGAGTCTTGCCGATTGCGCGGTCGCCGGAATTCCTTTTGCATACATGTTCTCCAGCGCAATTCGCCCCGTTACGCCGGACCCAGGCTTATACGAGCGCAGAGGATTCTGCTCGTCGATATTCGAAGCCGTAATCGACAGATTAGTTTGATACTCGGCAGCGCCGTCCGTCCGACGAGTGACACTTGGGGCCGGAGCTTCAGCTGGTGTTCCTGAGATGCCGTGGTGCGCTGTTTCCGGCGCGTAATTGTAATAAAGAGCGAGAGCTGCTGCAGCAAGACATATTCCGACCAAGGACAATTGAATTTTTTTCATCGGATYATCCCCTGAAAGTCTTCAGAAGCTGGAAGACAACTGTCGGAATGATGTTTTGCCGCACGGTAGATGTTATGAATGTATTCCATCGTTCGTATGGCGAGTCGGGTGTCGCGACTTGAAATGGGTTTCCATTTATGTCCGTTTGCCCACCAGCATTGAAGAGGGTGTAGATGTCGAGCACGTAGGTGTCGCAACGATAATTCCCAGGCCGCGCGCCTGTCGTCGCCGTTCTCGGTAAGGCGATCGTTGCTGAGGTTGAGAGCGTGTAGGTTGCACCCAGCCTGTAAATCTGGAGTGCACGGTAATTCATGGCGCTGCGGTTGTCCCGCACTTGGCCTGCATTGTAGGTGCAGTCGGTCTCGAAACAGCCCTTGACATAAAAATGCGGGATGTTCGGGTAGCCTGCGCCCCAATAGGCAGCAGGTCCTTGTGATGCCACTGTTGCTTTGAAATTGCCGACTGTCACGTACTGAACGACCTGCGGTTCGTTCATCACTTGATAGATATTGCTTCCATCGTAATAACCGAGATGCCCGGGGAAGGCAATAAAACTCGCAAGTGTGCGGCCGACCACGTCCCCTGCTTGTCTTGGCTCCGGCTTGCTCAAATCGGGATCAACGCCAATATTCCACAATGCCTGTCCGTTCCAGTAAATGACAAGATTGCCATCGTCCTGCGCCGCGAGATAGGCGCCTGGGTGGTTTTGAGTGACGGAGTTCCAAAGCGGTGCCCAGCCGCTGTTGTATACAACAAAATTTCCGTCGCCTTGCATTGGTGCCGCGTACCCTCCACGACCGTTCGTGTAACTTGCCCACCGCACGGCCCAATCGGCGGTCCTGTAGTACACGAGATTGCCGTCGCCCTGCATGGTGAGGAGATATCGACCGTCGTTCGAGTAAATGCCTTGACCCGGAAATATCGTGTAGCCCGGCGATAGATTGGCAGCACTACTCAAATTTGCCGCGCAGAACAAGGCTATCGAGAGCAGGTATCGTACAAAAGAATTCATTTTTCCCTCTGGTTGATTTTTGTTGTTTTGCCTGCGATAGGTAAAACTCGTCGAGGGTCTTTTTTTGTCTGTGATGTGTCAATC